>JBCBGR010000029.1:0-16001 GCA_038526555.1 Pseudomonadota bacterium | reverse complement strand
ACTTGTCTCTCTATGATGTCTTAATCCTGCCTGATAGTTCAAGCCGTTTCAGCCGTGAAATCGGCCGCGCCGCACCCATTCAGGAGTTCGTGCGGGAAGGCGGCGTTCTCGTCGCGATTTCTGGCAGTGTCGATATGCTGGCAGGGGAGTCCTACAAACTGCTGTCGACAAAAAGAGAAAATGCCGCCGTCTCTGATGACGACGCGAGCGGAGGCGCTGACGATGGCGAAGGATCACGCGCGCCTGGAACAGTGCTGGAGTCAGATGAAGACTATCAAGCCCTAATCCGCGACACAGAGGCTCGGCCCGAAGATGTTCCGGGTGTTCTTGTCAAAGCGGTGGCTGATCCAGACCATTGGCTGTCCGCCGGGTATGACACGGCCAATGTACTGGTCACGGGCGGCGATATTTATCGCCCTCTGAATGCCGCCGATGGGGCCAATGTTTTCCGATTTGCCAATGCGGATGACCTATTGCTCAGCGGTTATCTCTGGGAAGAGAACCAGGCGCAGCTGGCTTTCAAGCCATTCGTCATGGCGGAACGACAAGGTGATGGGCTTGTTGTTGGCTTTACCCAGAGCCCCGTCACACGTGCTTATCTGAATGGGCTAAATCTCTTAATGGCCAACGCGGTCCTTTTAGGACCTGCACGCGTCGCGCAGTAGGTTTGAAGATTTGCCTGCTGCTTTGTTAATAATCTCCGAGGTGGTTTGACACCGCTGTCATCTCGGCTAAAGCTACCTCCAATAACCGCCTAGACGGTTGAAAAGGGGAACAGCATGGCTCTGACGGCTTTGGACTTTGGCGTCCTGGCGCTTTACGCGATCATTCTTTTCGCCATTGCGCTTTACGTCAGTCGTGAAAAAGATGGCGGGCAGAAAACTACGGAAGACTATTTTCTCGCTGGCCGATCACTCCCTTGGTGGGCCATTGGAGCGTCGCTGATCGCGGCGAACATTTCCGCAGAGCAAATCATCGGGATGAGCGGGGAGGGCTACCGCATAGGCCTCGCAATTGCTGCTTATGAATGGCAGGCGGCGTTGGTTCTGATCCTTGTGGCCAAATTCTTTCTGCCCATTTTCCTGAAGCGGGAAATCTACACGATGCCGCAATTCCTGGATCAGCGGTTTGGGACGGGCGTCAAGACAACCATGTCAATCTACTGGATCGCGCTTTACACGCTTGTCAATCTAACGACAGTCCTCTGGCTGGGAGGCTTGGCGGTCGAGACGCTGACGGGTCTCAACATCATTGTGGCCATGGCCGCGCTCGGGGCTTTTGCCATTGCATACTCCATTGTCGGCGGTCTGAAAGCTGTTGCCCTGACCGATATTATCCAAGTGATCATCCTCGTTCTTGGCGGCTTGGTCATCGCCTTCATGACGGTTTCCATGATCGGTGGCGGATCGCTCTTTGGTGGGCTGTCGCGGATGGTCACCGAAATGCCGGACAAGTTCGACATGATTTTTGAACCGACCGATGAGGGCTATGATGCGTTGCCGGGCATCTGGACCATCTTGGGTGGATTGTGGATCCTGCACCTGAACTATTGGGGCTTCAATCAGTACATTATTCAGCGCGCCCTCGGCGCGAAGGATTTGGCCGAAGCGCAAAAAGGTCTCGTCTTCGCGGCGGGCCTGAAAATGATCATGCCGTTGATCATTGTCGTTCCTGGTATCGCCGCCGTCCTACTGGCCGCGCCTGAGATGGGTGTTTTGGACGGGGCGGCGCTGGATGCGCAAACGGACCGGACTTACCCCTCCATCATGTCGATTATGCCAGCGGGCTTCCGCGGGTTGATCTTCGCCGCACTCATCGCTGCGATCGTGTCATCCCTTGCTTCCATGGTGAACTCCATTTCGACGATTGCGACAATGGACGTTTATAAGGCGATGCTGTCGCCTAATAAGTCTGAGCATCATTATGTGACCGTTGGGCGTGTGATTGCCGTTTCTGCGATGATCATCGCCGTGATTGCCGCACGTCCGTTCCTCGGCGGTTTTGAAAGCGCGTTTCAGACGGTGCAGGAATATACAGGCTTTATCGCGCCAGGCGTGGTGGCGGTCTTCCTGCTGGGCATGTTCTACGCCCGCGCCAATAGTGCAGGGGCTTTCACGGCGCTGATTGTCTCTGTCGCTGGATCAATCTTGGTTGCGGCGCTTCTACCAGACATTCAGTTCGTCAACCGGATCTGGATCATCTTCCTGCTCTGTGTGGGGCTTGGGATTCTTGTGAGCCATCTGACGGCAAAGCCAGCCGAGGCTCGTCTCGTGCGGATGGGTGATGTGAGCTTTGCGACGCGGGCCAGCTTCAATGTATGGTCTCTGGCGATCATTGCGCTCTTGGTACTGCTCTACGTCGTCTTCTGGTAAACCTCTGTTAGCAAACCTCACAAAAGTTTCATCAACAACCTGTCTGGCGCTGGGACGTTGAAACTGTTATGTTGAGAAATGCTCGAAACGATCAAATCTTGGTTGCTGGCGATCCTCGTCTTTTTCCTGGCCCTTCTTTTAGGCCTCTAAGACACTCGGAAACGCTCTAAGACGTCTAAGCTAACGGGCGCAGTGCGCCCGTTTTTTGCTGCCTGAAGAACAGTTCTAAGAACGCCTAATTCTCTCGCCGTGTTAGGAAGGCGAGGCGCTCGAACAGATGTACATCCTGCTCATTCTTCAGCAGCGCGCCGTGCAGGGGTGGTATCATCTTTGTCTTGTCGGTCTCACGCAGCGTCTCTGGATCAATATCCTCGACGAGGAGCAGCTTGAGCCAATCGAGCAGTTCAGACGTAGACGGCTTTTTCTTGAGACCTGGCATAGCCCGGACTTCAAAGAAGCGTTTCAGGGCTGAAGATAGCAGGCGAGGCTTCAAATCCGGGAAGTGGACATTGACGATATCGGCCATCGTCTCTTCATCTGGGAATTGGATGTAATGGAAGAAGCAGCGGCGCAGGAATGCGTCGGGCAAGTCCTTCTCATTGTTCGACGTGATGATGATGATCGGGCGTTGCGCGGCCGTCACCGTTTCCCCTGTTTCGTAGACGTGGAAGCTCATCTTATCGAGTTCGTGAAGGAGGTCATTCGGGAACTCGATGTCCGCTTTGTCGATTTCATCGATCAGCAGGATTGGGCGTTGCTCCGAGGCGAAGGCCTCCCAAATCTTACCCTTTTTGATATAGTTTGAAATGTCGTGAACGCGGTCATCGCCAAGTTGACTATCCCGCAACCGGGCGACGGCATCATATTCGTAAAGGCCTTGTTGGGCTTTCGTGGTCGACTTGATGTTCCACTCTAGCAGTGGCGCGTTCAGCCCTTTGGCAATTTCATGCGCTAGAACCGTTTTGCCGGTTCCAGGCTCACCCTTGATCAGCAAAGGTCGCTCCAACGTGATGGCTGCGTTCACCGCCATCATCAGGTCTTTGGTGGCAACGTAATCTTTAGTGCCTTCGAATCGCATTCCGTGGGTCCTTCAAAGAAAGTCTGAAAATCAGCGCCGTGTTGATGGGAATAGTGACTAATGCAAGGCCTTTTGGCGCAAAATTTTAGTGCATTTAAAGCTCACGGAAAAATTATCAGCCATATGTGATTGATCCCCTTGAGCTTGGCCTCACTCCGACATACCGGGCGCTAACCGAAGTTAAATTCGGGCGTCCTTTGGGATGGGGCGCGCCGAGCCACAAGAGACAAAGTCCAGGGCTCTTTCCACTTTAGTGTTTCTTGTCTGCGGGGACGAACATGACCAAGAAAAAGCCACCCAACACCTCTTCTACCGTTGTGCCAGCCAATTATGTGCCCACCGATGACGAGGCCTTCATGAATGACCGGATGAAGGAATTCTTCCGTCGGCGCCTTCTCGAATGGCGCGAAGAGATCGCATCGCAAACGCGCGATACGGTCGAATATCTCCAAGGTGAACGAGTCAACCATCCAGATCCAACAGATGTCGCCACTTATAATGCGGATCGCCAGTTAGAGCTGCGGACGAAAGATCGTTTGCGAAAGCTTGTCCGCAAAATCGATAAGGCGCTCGCGCGTCTCGATGACGGAACTTACGGCTATTGCGAAGACACGGGTGATCCGATCCGCGTGGGTCGTCTGATCGCGCGCCCGATTGCGACACTCTCACTCGAAGCGCAGGAGCTTCATGAGCGCGGCGAGCGGATGCGGGCTGGCTAGACCAACGCTCATAGTGAGAGTTTCGAGGCTAGGCTGTCTGCCTAACCTTTTTCGTCGATGTAGGCGTCTACACGCTCTTCGAGGATACCGAGCGGCACAGAGCCGTTTGTCAAAACAACATCATGGAATTCGCGAATGTCGAACTCGTCTTCTAAGGCGTCTTCCGCTTTCTTGCGAAGTTCCACGACTTTCAGTTTTCCGATCAGGTAAGCCGTCGCCTGTCCCGGCCAGACAATGTAGCGGTCGATTTCGGCGCGGATATCGCCTTCGGGGTTTGGGATGTTCTCAAGGTAATATTGAACCGCTCTCTCGCGGTCCCACTGTTTGGCGTGGATCCCTGTATCGACGACCAGTCGCGCGGCCCGAAATATCTCCATGCCGAGCTGTCCGAACTCTTGATAGGGATCGGTATAGAGGCCGAGTTCTTTCGGGATTTCTTCAGCGTACAGCGCCCAGCCTTCGATGAAAGCGGTGTGTCCGCCTAAGGTTCGAAATTTGGGTAGGCCCTGTAATTCCTGCGCAATCGCGATCTGCATATGATGGCCCGGAATGCCCTCATGATAGGCGAGGGCCTGTTGCAGGTAAATCGGCTGATCGGCCATATCCTTGAGGTTGATGTAGTAGGCTCCAGGGCGAGAGCCATCGAGCGCCGGGCTGTTGTAAAAGGCCCCAAAGGCCGTCGCTTCGCGGAAAGGCTCAACACGTTTCACAACCATGTCGGCTTTCGGTTTGGTCAGAAACAAACCGTCTAATTCGTTCCGCATTGCGTCAATAAAGGCCGTTGCATCGGCGATGTAAGCAGTCCGTCCTTCTTCATCATTTGGGTAGGTGAATTGCGGATCGGTGCGCAGGAACTTGTAGAAATCCTGCAGGCTGCCTTCAAAGCCGACGCGGTCCATAATGTCTTGCATGCGCGCTTGAATGCGGGCGACCTCGCTCAGGCCGATCTGGTGGATTTCCTCAGCCGTCAGATCGGTCGTCGTATAGTGTTTGAGACGCGTCGCGTAATAGCTGTCGCCGTTCGGAAGTTTCCAAGCCCCGTCTTCATCGGTCGCGATCGCAGCATGTTCGGCAAACATTGTCAGGAGCGACTCGTAAGTAGGCTGGACCGACTCCAACAAAGCGGTCTCAGCCTCCCGAACGAGTTCTGCTTTAAGCGCCTCGCCGAGACTGGTTTTATCCAGCTTGCTTTTTAAGTCAGAGAGCAGCGGGCTGTCTTCGCCATTTGTGAAGGGCGCGCCCGTAATGATGTTACGCGATGGACCCTCGATCTTATCATAGACAAACCTTGGCAGCAGAACGCCGGCATCGGCCTGCGCACGGGCGCGCGTTTCGGCCTGACCGAGATAGTCATCAAAAGCGTTCAGACGCGCGATATAGGCCCGCGCGTCCGCCTCGGACCGGATGCGATGAAAATTGATCATGAAGCTGGGCAAGCTCGAATGCGGCCCGCTCATATGCTGAAAGACATAATCATTCTGAGAGACCGCGTGGGTAGCCAGCCAGTCTTCCTGTGCCACCTCAAACAGGCGGAAGGACAGCCGTGCCTGATCGTCTAATCGGTCAATATCGAAATCGCGCCGCATCTCTGTCAGCCAACTCGCGCGAAGCGCTGCTTCTTCATTGAATGCCGTCTGACTGATATCGTCCAACTGGTTCTGATTGTCGGTCTGACCCAGATAAGTCTGGGTCATGGGCGAACGTTCGAGCCCGTCTTCATAGCGATTTTCAAACCAGCGATTCAGCCGATCTGATTCTTGCTGAACGATTGTGGCGCGGTCCGCCTCGGGAATACGGTCAGCCGGACGGCATGATGGTAGAACAGACAGCCCGATAATCAAGGCAAGCGTGGCCACAGCAGAGAATTGTTTCATTTTTTCCGTGTTTTCCCGTGGAAGTCACAACCAATCGGCTTAAAGTCTGAGAGTCGTGTGGGAATGTCAAATCGACGATAAGGCGCGTATATGAATGATGCGATAGAGCCCCAGCCTGAAAAGCGCGAACGCGCGGAGCGCAACCAGCATCTGGCGGGATGGCTGGGCATGGGGCTGTTGATCCTCATGGTGACAGTCGGCAGTATCTGGGCGGCTTTGGCTTGGAGCAGTCTGGAACCCGCGCTGCAAGTGTTTGTGGGTGGCGTGATTGCTCTGGCTCTCCTTCTGGCCTCGGGTCTGCTGATTATCATTCGTGCTGGGGACCACGATGATCGTCGCTCTGCGCGGCGCGATAGTCTTTATAGCGACGCCTTTTTTCTGTCTGGTCACGCGCAGCTGGTCACACGTAAGGGCAAACCCGCCCATGCCAATCAAGCCTATCTGGATCTGGCCGCACAGTTGAATGTCGATGTGTTGGGCGGGACTCTACCCGGTGTGGATCGTCTGTTTTCCGCCACAGGCAAGGATGGATCAGCGGCTATTTTTCGACTGCATAGCCTCGCGCCCAACATCAAAAAGGCAGAAGAAGAAATCAATCTGGTTTTGCCGGACGGGCGACTGTCGCGGTTTCGCGCGAGTGTAACCCGCTTGGGTGATGATCAAGCGCTGGAACTTTGGCAGGTGGACGAGATTGCTGGCTTGGATGAAGCTGAGGCGTCGCTCTCCCATGCGCCCATTGGTCTGTTCTCAATTACGCGTGACGGACGGGTGATTTCTCTCAATCCGACCATGAAACGCTGGCTGGGCGGTTCAGACGCCATCAAACCGCAGCATATCAACGCATTCATTGAAGACCCGCTCATGTTGCTGGAATCCGATGCGGTCCACGGCAAGACCGTGCGGGCTGATACACGACTGGTCACCCAGAAAGGCGTAGTGACGCCGACCGTCATGATTGCGCGCTGGTCCACGACCGATAATGGTGAGCTCATCGCCTCAGTCGCCCTGCATGGTCATACATCACGCCCCGGCGGCGACCGTCGCGCTGCGGCGGCCCCGCCTCCGTCGGGCAAGGTACAAGAGCAAGCCTCAGCCTTTGCATCCGTTCCCTTTGGTGTGCTGCATATCGATGGGGCTGATTTACAGACGGCCACAGTGACTTACTCGAATAAGAGTTTCCGCGAATTGTGGGGTGGCAAGGACTCCATTGGAAAAGCGTTTCTCTCCCTCTTCAGCGCGAAGACGATCCCTGCCTCTCTCAGCGCGGCCTCATTTGCAGACATGGTCGATATGGGTGCCGTCGATGTCCGCTTGTCCGGGGAGGAGAAACTCCCCGTCGCACTGTATCTGGTGCCTGACCCTGTCCTGCCAGAACGGCTTTGGGCCTATCTGGTCGATATCAGCGCGCGCAAATCGCTGGAAGATCAGGTCCATCAGAGTCAGAAAATGCAAGCGATTGGGCAGCTCACAGCCGGCGTGGCCCATGATTTCAATAATTTGCTGACCGCTATTCGTCTGAATACGGACGAGTTGCTGCAGCGCCATCCTGTGGGCGATCCCTCTTATCCGGAACTGCAAAACATCAACGCCACAGGCGCCCGAGCGGCGGCGCTTGTGAAAAAGCTACTGGCCTTCTCACGGCAACAGACCCGTCGGGCTGAGCGGATTGATGTCTCTGAAGCCCTCTCTGACATGTATCTCACGCTCAAACAGACTTTGGGCGGGCAGGCCCAACTTGAACTCAACCATGCGCGCAATCTGCCTGCTGTCATGGTGGATCGCTCTCAGTTCGATAATGTAATCATGAACCTTTGCGTGAATGCGCGTGACGCGATGGAGGATCAGGGCGGCGGGACAATTACGATCGCCTCAGACCGACTCGATCGGGCGACGATCCGTGATCAGGGGCTTCGCGCGGCGCTCACAGAGTTTCCTGCCGATGACATCGTCCTCATCTCAGTGTCCGACACAGGCACTGGGATGACGGATAAGGTCAAAGCCAAAATCTTTGAGCCCTTCTTCACGACGAAAGAGCAAGGTAAGGGCACAGGGCTGGGCCTTGCGACCGTCTACGGCATTATCCAGCAATCAGGCGGGCATCTGTCTGTCGATAGTGAGCTGGGTAAAGGGACGACCTTTAACATCTACCTCCCGGCTGCGCCGCAACAGGCTGCCGAAGAACAAGCTGCGCCCCCGCCGGCGCCTGCAGAACGCAAACCCGCGGATCTGGCAGGGCAGGGCAATATCCTCTTTGTCGAAGATGAAGCGGCCGTGCGTCTGATTGCGGCAAAGAGCCTTCGTAAACGGGGTTATCAGGTGACAGAAGCCGAAGATGGGGAGGAAGCGCTCGAAATTCTCGAAGACGCGACGGAGCCGTTTGATCTTCTCCTGTCTGATGTCGTGATGCCAGGGCTCGACGGGCCGGGCTTGCTACGTGAAGGTCGCGCGCTACTCGGCGATGCACGGATCGTCTTCATCTCCGGTTATGCGGAAGAGAAGTTCTCTGACCTGCTGGCGGAAGAGCCTGATGTGACCTTCTTGCCTAAGCCTTTCACACTCGCGGAACTGGCCGAAAAGGTGAAATCAGAGATCGGAGAGGCCGCGAATTAGTCGCTTGCGATTTCGGTTTTGAGCGATTTTAGCCCATTTTCAGGTCCAAAATGGGCTAAAATCGCTTAACTGCGACATTCTTTCCAACACACAGAATGATGTGCCTTTAAGACCTGTTGACGGATAGGTAGCACAACATATTGTGCTAAGTAGATTCTATCATTGTTCCTTTTTTGTTCTTTTTTCTTGCGCAATGAGAACAAACATGAAACAGACTGGCTAACGGCAGTCCGAAAGAGCCGACATAATCATGAAAACCGATGGGCTCCGGTTTTCAGTTTTTGGAGACGTCTCATGGCGAGAAATACAACCCCTCTCAAAGTCGTTGAGAAAGCGACGGATAAAGATAAGTCAGCAGCGCTGAACGCGGCTCTGTCACAAATTGATCGCTCCTTCGGCAAAGGCTCAGTCATGAAGCTGGGCGACAAAACATCCATGGATGTCGAGAGCATTTCGACAGGGTCTCTCGGCCTCGACATTGCACTCGGTATTGGCGGCCTACCCAAGGGTCGCATCATTGAAATTTACGGGCCAGAATCCTCCGGTAAAACAACGCTCACGCTTCATGCGATTGCAGAATGTCAGAAGGCAGGCGGCGTCGCCGCCTTTATCGACGCCGAACATGCGCTGGACCCGGTCTATGCGGCCAAGCTCGGTGTAGACGTCAATGAACTCCTGATCGCGCAGCCCGATACGGGTGAGCAGTCGCTGGAAATCGCCGATACGCTCGTGCGCTCTGGCGCGGTCGACATTCTGGTCGTTGACTCTGTTGCCGCGCTCACACCACGCGCAGAACTGGAAGGGGATATGGGCGACTCATTGCCGGGTCTTCAAGCACGTCTGATGAGCCAAGCCCTTCGCAAACTCACAGGCTCTATCTCCAAATCTGGCTGTATGGTGATCTTCATCAACCAGATCCGGATGAAGATTGGCGTCATGTATGGCTCGCCTGAAACCACCACGGGCGGGAACGCGCTGAAATTCTATAGCTCTGTTCGCCTCGATATTCGCCGGATCGGCGCGATTAAGAACCGTGATGAGGTCGTGGGTAACCAGACCCGCGTCAAAGTCGTCAAGAACAAGGTCGCCCCGCCTTTCCGTCAAGTCGAATTCGACATCATGTATGGCGAAGGGATATCCAAGACGGGCGAGCTGATTGATATGGGCGTCATGACTGACGTCATTAACAAAGCGGGCTCCTGGTATAGCTACGGCGATGAGCGCATCGGTCAAGGTCGTGAGAATGTGCGGAAGTTCCTGAAGGATAATCCGGACATCATGGCTGAGATTGAGCAGAAGATCCTGCGGGAAAAAGGTCTGCTGGACGAAGAGCTTCTCATGCCAAGTGATGAGCAGGTCGAGGATGACGGCACAGAGCCCAAGCTAGGTCTTGGCGCTTAGACTTTCTCCTCCAATAATTAAGACAAGAGACCCGGATCTTTAAAGAAGGTCCGGGTTTTTTGTCGCTATATCCGTGCTGATTGCAGTCCTGTCTTGGCAGGGCTTACCCCTTCCGCCTATAGGCTCGCGCTATGACATCTCTTGCTGATATTCGCGCGCAGTTCCTCGACTATTTTGATCGCAATGATCATGCGGTTCTGCCGTCCGCACCGCTTGTGCCGGATAATGATCCGACCTTGCTCTTCGTGAATGCGGGCATGGTCCCGTTCAAGGACAATTTTACGGGCGCGAGAACGCCTGAAAGTCCTCGGGCGACGACTTCTCAGAAATGCGTCCGGGCTGGCGGGAAGCATAATGATCTCGACAATGTCGGCTATACGGCGCGCCATCACACCTTCTTTGAAATGCTCGGTAATTTCAGCTTCGGCGATTACTTCAAGGAACGCGCCATCCACCATGCGTGGGAGCTTGTGACAAAGGATTACGGCCTTCCGAAGGACAAACTCCTCGTTACCGTCTACCACACGGATGAAGAAGCGTTTGATCTCTGGAAGAAGATTGCAGGCCTATCCGAGGATAAGATAATCCGCATCCCGACGAGCGACAATTTCTGGGCCATGGGTGACACAGGTCCTTGCGGTCCATGTAGTGAGATTTTCTACGATCACGGACCCTCTGTGGCCGGGGGGCCTCCCGGATCGCCGGACGAAGATGGAGACCGGTTTATTGAAATCTGGAACCTCGTCTTCATGCAATATGAAAGAAGCCTCGGTTCAGACGGAGAGATCATTCAGACGGATTTGCCCAAACCGTCCATCGATACGGGCATGGGGCTGGAGCGCATCGCGGCCATCCTTCAAGGTGAGCACGATAACTATGACACGGATTTGTTCAAAACATTGATCAATGCGTCTGTGGAGCTGACAGGCGCGAAAGCCGAAGGCGAGGCCAAGTTTAGCCACCGCGTGATTGCCGACCATCTGCGCTCTTGTTCGTTCCTCATGGCCGATGGGGTGAGCCCGTCCAATGAAGGGCGCGGCTATGTGCTGCGCCGGATTATGCGCCGCGCCATGCGCCACGCCCACGTGCTGGGCGCCAAAGACCCGCTGATGCACTGTTTGGTGCCAACCCTTGTCGCTGAGATGGGTGACGCCTTTGGGGAGTTGAAACGCGCGCAAGCCTCGGTCGAAGCGACGTTCGAGCAGGAAGAAGAGCGCTTCCGCAGGACCTTAGGCCGCGGCATGGGACTGTTGGAAGAGGCGACAGACGGTATGGGAGATGGCGACGAATTGCCCGGTGAAACGGCGTTCAAACTTTACGATACTTATGGCTTCCCACTCGATCTGACTCAGGACGCGTTACGCGCGCGCGGGATCACTGTAGATGAAACAGGCTTTGAAGTGGCGATGGAGAGACAACGCACGCAAAGCCAGGCCGATGGCGGCAAGTTCGACGCGGATGGGTCGGATGATGTCTTCAAGGCGATCCGGGAAGAAAATGGCGCGACTGCTTTCACGGGCTATGACCGCCTATCCGAAAGCCACGCGGTCGTTGCGCTCCTGCAGGATAATCAACGCGTCGATCGGGCTGTGCCTGGACCCATCATGTTCCTGACCAAGGAAACGCCTTTCTATGCCGAAAGTGGCGGACAGGCCGGCGATCATGGTGCTGCCCAGTTCGACAATGACGCCCGCATTGAAATCACTGATGTTCAGAAAAAGGCAGGTGATCTGCATGTGCATATCGGAACGCTCAGCGGTGAAATCTCTGTCGGCGACTTGGCGTTGATCAGTGTGGATCCGGACTGGCGTGAAAAGACGAAGCAGAACCACTCGGCTACCCATATTATGCATGAAGCATTAAGACGGGTGCTCGGTGATCATGTCACGCAGAAGGGCCAAATGGTTGATGCGGACCGGATTCGATTCGATATCAGCCATAGCGGCGCGATCACGCGTGAAGAACTCGCGAAAGTCGAAGATGAGGTGAATGCTGTCATCCAGCAAAACGCGACGTCCAAAACACAACTCATGGCCCCTGATGCCGCGATTGAAGCGGGTGCGATGGCGCTCTTTGGTGAAAAGTATGGCGATGAAGTCCGTGTTTTGTCACTGGGACATGACGCAGACGGATCGGATTATTCGGTCGAACTTTGTGGGGGTACGCATGTGGACCGCACGGGTGATATTGCGCTGTTCAAGATCGTCTCCGAAGGGGCTGTTGCAGCCGGCATTCGACGCGTTGAGGCGGTGACAGGCGAAGCCGCGCGACAATATCTAGAAGATCGTGCGGGGCTCGCTCAAGCCGCCGCTGATCAGTTGAAAGCCAAACCAGAAGATGTAACCTCCCGGATTGAAACGCTGCTGGCAGAACGCAAGCAGCTTGAAAAAGATCTGGCGGAAGCGCGCAAGCAATTGGCGCTGGGTGGGGGCGGCGCAAGCTCTGGCCCCGAAGATATTGGCGGGACAGCGTTTGTCGGCTGTGTGTTGGAAGGCATTAGCGGGAAAGAGCTTCGGCCCATGCTGAATGAGCAGGTCGATAAGATTGGCTCGGGCGTCGTGGCTTTTGTGGCGCGCGATGGCGGGAAGATTGCGGTTGCTGTGGCCGTATCAGACGACCTGACAGGCAACCTATCTGCTGTGGATTTGGTGAATGCAGGTGCTGCAGAAGTCGGCGGTCGCGGCGGCGGAAAGCCCGGCATGGCGCAGGCAGGCGGCAGTCAGCCTGAAAATGCTGAGAAGGCGTTAGAGGCCATCAAGGCGGCTTTAGCGGGCTAGGTCTTAGCTCGCGCGAGACAAGGCGTAAGCCTGCGTACCTTTAGTCAGGATCGTGTCAGATTCAATGAGTTCTGTCAGGCTATAGGTCGTCTTGTCCTGTGCCAGTTGCTCATAAATCGGCGCGAAATCCTGCTGCGTTGACTCTAGCAATTGCTCAAAACTGTCGATCACGAAGTAGAGCTGCTGGAAGTCATCAATCCGGTAATCGGTGCGCATGACCCGTTCGAGATCAAAAGCAATCCGGTTGGGTGATGGGCTGTCCAGAGAGAACGGGCTTTCGCCGGCCGAGCTGACAATCCCGGCCCCGTAAATACGCAACCCTTCAGGACGCTCGATAAGGCCAAATTCGACTGTGTACCAATAGAGGCGCGCCAGTTCCTTCAGCCGTCCCAGCGATTCTGCACGCAAACCGCCTTCGCCGTAAGCCTGCATATAGTCCGCAAAGACGGGAAGCGTCAGCATCGGCACATGGCCGAAAATATCGTGGAAAATGTCGGGCTCTTCCAGATAATCCAGCTGGTCCGGTTTGCGGATGAAACGCCCGGCCGGGAAGCGCCGATTGGCCAGATGATCAAAGAAAACATTATCAGGGACGAGGTGCGGGACCATCACCACTTCCCATCCGGTCAGGGCTTTGAGTTTGGGGTTAATGATGGCGAGATCTGGAATGCCGCCTGATCCTAAGTCCAGAAGGCCGAGGCCTTTGTAGAATTCGTCAACAGCGCGATCTTTGAGGATATCCATCTGACGCGAATAGAGCGTGTCCCAGACCGCATGTTCTTCGCCCGTGTAACGGTCCCATTTCTGCTGGATTGTGAAATCATCCGCAGGCGTTTGTTCATCAATCACCGGGTCGAAAACCGCCATAACGTGTCCTTTCTTGAAGATAGGGTTAAATCGGCTTTCGAAGAAATAGCGTGCAAACTCACCTCTATTGGATGGTTGATAGGGTATCCATATTCTTAATCGGGTCGTTTAACGCCAAAGAGTTGCCTCAGCCCGTCTTCGATCAGGTCCTCAGGTTTCTCTGGCTCCGCCTCTTCTTCCGCCTCAGCGTGCTCCGCTGCATTATCCTCTTCAGCAGGTTGGGGCGTTGTTTCGGTTGGAGTGCCGCCCAAGATTGAACCCAGAATAGACCCGGCGGGTCCGCCCACTCGGTCTGAAATAGCGTTCCTCGCTTCTTCAGCTGCACGTGCTTGGAGGATTTGGGTCAGGCCTTCGGTATCTAGCGTGACCAGGCTGGCGCCAAACGGTCCCTTGATCCGCAGCGGGATACCGAATGCGGTGATGCCTTTGGCCTGGGCGCCAACGGCTTTGGGTTGCAAACGGATGTCGACCGTCTGATTGCCCATATCTATCCGGCCGGACCCATCCAGCTGCGCACTAGCACCCGTTATGGAAAATGATTGGATCTCCGCGACCCCGTTTTGAAGTGAGAATCCGCCGACCAGGTCCTTGAATTGCGTCTTTTCGAGTGGGCCAAGTCCGGAGGGGAGTGAGCGCGTTGTCAGCGCGTTTTGAAGGCCCGTTAGGAACTCCGCCGCATCAATGCCGCTAATCGCACCGTCACTGATCCCAAAGGTGCCGTCTCCGTTCATCGACTGCATAATGGCCGCCTGACTGATGCCTGATCCTGAGAGTGTGACCCGTGTCCGTCCTGTTCCTGAAGCCTGTGTGAAACCGGCAACGGCGTTTAGAAAGCTGTCGGACTGTAATCTGTTCAATCCCGCCGTGATCGACACAGTGGGTGTTGGGGTGGATCCATCCAGAATGAAGGTGCCGTCGCCTTGACCGCCATAAAGGGTCATATTGGGAACTGTGATGGTCAGTCGACCGTTCGTCAGATCAACATTGGCCTCGGTTGCGCCCAGACTCATCTGGGACAGCTGAATCGCGTTGGCGGTGAGGTCGAAGTCCGTGTTAATGGCTGACAGGCCTTCCACGGGTATCGTATCCTCGCTCCATGGTTCGACCTGACCAGAGGGGCGCTCCGTCGTATAAGCATCCATATAGGGCCGAAGATCAAGTGAATCGGTTTTCAATTGCCCGGTTACTTTGGGCCGGACCCCGTTCAGGCTGATCCCAAATTCTCCGGTTGCTGTGATGTCGTCGAGGGACAGCGTCGCTCCGCTCAGGGTCATGGCATCCGTTGATCCAGTGACGGTGCCTGACAAAGCGAATGCCTCAAAGATGGTCGCGTCACCTTTCGCCGTGGGCAGGTCTGTTCCTGACTCTGATGCAATGCGGCGAGCAGACGGGCTGTTGACGTCGAGGCTGCCATTCAGAGAAACGACCTCGGAGACTGTCGCAGTTCCGGTAAATTGCCCATTCAGATCGCCGTCTGCGAGGGTTAAATCTAGATCACTCAGCGTCAAATCATCGAGAGAGCCTGTCAGATTTGTCGTCAGTGAAACACTCTCAATGAGGCTGGCATAAGGGATCGCCTCTGTGCGCTGCTCGTTAATCTGGTTGAGAGACGCGATGGACGCTGTAAGTGCGCCATTCAAGCTAATATTTTCGCCCTGCACAGACAGGTCGCCTTCATAACGACTATCGACAGCATCGCTTTGTGTTTGCGCGATGAGATTTTGGATCGTGATGTTATTGTCTTGAAGCATAATCGCCCCTTCCGTGCTGACACGGCCTGCCAAATCAGCCTCAGCCGGAAGGTCTGGTAGAATGCTTCTGATTGTTGGTCCGGCATCAGCCAGAACGGCGTCGAATGTCCCAGACCCTGAGACAGTCCCATTTTGAGGGGCGTAATTGCCCGCACCCTCAAAAGCGGTTTGGAGGCTGTCGCCGCTTACGCTCACCTTGACGTCACTCAGCGTCATCACTTGATCTGCGCTGGGTTGGGAGAGGTTGGCTGACAGGCTAACCTGATCCATCAAGTCGAGGGCTGGTATCGGTTCAGGCAGGAGCGATTTGATGAGGTCAAAGTCGGACACATCCGCGCTAACCGCGCCGCTGAAACCCAATCCTGTTCCAGCGGGAATCATGCCTTGGGCCGAGCCTGAAAGCCCGGTGAGCGAGAGGCGTCCGTCGAACTGGGTTTCCTGTCCGTCCAAAAAGGCGCGCGGACTATCGAGCTCCAGATTGATCTCAACAGGCTCCCCGTCGAGTACCATGGTGCCGTCCATCTCAAAAGTGGACGCCATATTGGGCAAGGC
>JBCBGR010000028.1:0-16045 GCA_038526555.1 Pseudomonadota bacterium | reverse complement strand
CGCGCAATGATGGTGTTACAAATGCGGAACTTCCCCAAGCGCGTCTTGATCAGGTGGCGGAACCAGACACGCAGGGAAGAGAGCTCTTGATCAAAGCGGCGGAAACGCTGGGCCTGACAGCGCGCGGTTACCATCGGACGTTACGTGTCGCGCGGACGCTGGCCGACTTGGCCGGGTCAGAGAGCGTACGTCGCCTGCATATTGCGGAAGCGCTCTCCCATCGCCGCGCACGCCCGCATCCCCAAGGGCAAACCCCGTCCAAACGCCCAGTGCGAAACCCATTTTATGGGTCTTAACACCTCGTTGCGGGGCTGACCTATAATCCTGATCTTTCTTGTCCATGGTAAGAGGACATTAAGAATGGGCGGGCAAAAGCAGGGTAAGACCTTGCGGTTTTCAATCGCTGGGACGTTCGAGGAGCCCGATGACCCTATCAGCGGACGACATCTTTGCCGCCCAGTTCTGGGCTTGGCCTGATCCCGCGATCAAGCGTGATGCGCATGGCCGTGTTCTATTCGTCAACGCGGCATTCCTGCAGCTTTTCGGCGGCACGATTCAGGATTGGCATGGCCAGACCGTCCAAGGCTGGAACCCGCCGCAGCCGGGACCTCAGCCTCATCGGTTTGAACTACGCACCCCTGCGAGCCCGACTTATCCTGAACAAGTCTATGACTGGATTGAAAGCTGCGGTCCGGACGGGTCCGGATTTGCGCTCGCCCGCAATGTGACGCTATTTGTACAAGTGGCTGTTGCCGCGCCACCGCCGCCAGCACAGCCCCCTGCTGCGACCCCACCCGTGAATGCACCGGCTGCGCCAGCTCCAACCCAACAACCCGCTGAAGTGCCTGTGGCGCAAGCGCCCGTCGCGACAGCCCCTGCTGCTATGCCGCCAGCCGATGATGTTGCCGTTGCGCCACCTATATCACCTGCAGCCCCTCAGGTCGCAGCTCAAGAAGAGATTCCTGTTGCTCCGCCCGTTGTCGTCGAAGCACCGGTCGAAGTTGCGGCGACTAACGTCGTCGAAGTTAATCCGCACCAAATTGCGGCCGAGGCCGCGATGCGGAGTCAGCAAACCGAAGCCGTGACCGCGCATGCCGTGGGTGCCAATACGGTCCCGACCCAAACAGCGCCAACGCAAACGACCGCGTCCCAATCGGGTGAAAGGGATTTTGAGCGTCGGGCTCTACCCATTGAAGATGGGGATTCTGTTCTTGGGAATAACTGGCGCGACGCTGTGATTGCCAAAGCGGTCGGTGGCGAAGAGGGCGAAGAGAGCCTTCTGCCTGGACTGGCCCCAGAGCCATCCCCGCAAACTTCTGACTCAAAACCTGATGCGATCCGTATTCTTCTGGCCGAAGACAATGCGATCAATGCCTTGCTGACCCGTACATTACTGGAAGCCGATGGTCATACGGTCGAAACAGTGGAAGATGGCGCGCTCGCAGTTGAAGCGATGAAGACCAAGCAATTTGACATGATCTTCATGGATATGCGCATGCCAAATATGGACGGCCTCGAATCGACACGCAAAATCCGCGCTTTGCCGAATGTGTCTAAGGATCTGCCGATTGTGGCGCTGACCGCCAATGCGTTCGACGATGATCGCAATGCCTGCTTTGATTCGGGTATGAACGACTTTATGACCAAACCGGTGAGCGCCGAAGAACTCTCGGAAATGGTCGTTCGCTGGACATCTAATTCTCAGCAGAAAATGGCGAGTTAGGCTCTTAAACTTCTGAAGAACGCCGCTCTAAACGGGCGACCCGAATCCATTCGATCAGCGCGAGCACACTCGCCACACCTCCTAAGGCAGCACAAATGATAAAGGCGGTGGCAAACCCGTCTGTCTCGATGATTTGCCCAATCGCCGGTCGACCGAGCGTGCCGAGCAACATGACAAGGCTGACCAGAAGCGCGTATTGAACAGCCGCGTAACGCTTACTGACAATCGAGGACAGGTAAGCCACAGATGCGGCGCTCGCGAGTCCAACAGCGATGTTCTCTAGCGCGATCACACTTGTTAATCGGGCCATCCGAATATCCATCCCGAAGGCCGCGAATAAATCATCAATTTGTAAGGCTGTTAAAACCGGGTCGGTATAGATCGCCCCAACCGCCAGATCAGCGAATAACAAGTTTGTGGCGGCTGCCAGCACAGCGCCGACAAAGAAGACGGGCATACGCCCAAATCGCAACATGGCCAGACCGCCAATCGCAATGCCAAGAATAGTGGCGACCACGCCCATCAGTTTGGATGCGAACCCAACTTCTGTGAGCGTATGACCGAGCGCCCCGTAATTCTCACCCAAATAGAAGGGATAAGCGAAACTGCCCCAGATTAGATCAGTAAATCGATAGGACAGAACAACGGCTAGGATAAGGATGGCGGACCAGCGTAATCGCGATATCAGTTCCAGCATGGGTTCAACTATCGCCCCGTAAAGCGCCGCTAAAATAGCCGGTTGTGGGACGGGGGAGACTGTCGGCCCCGCTTTTTTGTCTACGTTGACAAGATAGGCGGACACAATCCCAAGCCAAACAACTGTCAGGAAAACAATCCGCGGTCCCTTTGTTCTGATAAATGTCCTAGAACTATTGTTTTCTGGGTCTGACAAGGCAGAGATCATGAAATCTGCCAGCAGATAAAGTGCGATAGCCCAGGCAATCAGCACGACAATTGTTGCGATGCTACGCTGTGGGGCGGACAGATTTCCGCCAATGCCGCCTTGATCCAATTGAGCTTCGAGAACGCGGGTTGGAGCGGCGAGAAGGATGCCAATTCCAGTGACCGCCAAGAGACCTGTAATCATGAAAAAGGTCGGACGCCATCCGAAATAGTCCGCCATTATGAGGGCGATGAACCCGCCCACCCAAGAGGCTGTTCGATACCCAAACTGCTCAACAGAGGAAAGAATATCCAGATGCTGGTCATCCCTCGCACTTTCGATCCGCCAGGCTGCTAAAACGATATCAAAGCTCGCGGAGGCAATCGCAATCAGTACGCTGATTAGCGCGATTTGACCGAGACCGTTTGGCGGATTCGAGAAGGACAAAACGGCCATACCGATGACGCCAGCCCCTAGAAAGAGAGCCATCCAAGTGCGACGCGGTCCTAGCTTTAAACCAAAGGGTGTCCGTCGGGATTGCAGGCCCGCGGCCCACATATATTTAAAAGAATAGGCCAGAATAACCCAAGAGAGCAGGCCAATCGCCGAGGGTGCAACTTTAGTTTCCGTCAGCCATGCGTTCAGCGTTCCGCCAACAGCCGCGTAGGGCAGGCCAGAGGCGAGACCAAGGATGAGCATGGCAAGGACTTGCCGGTCCTTGAACGCAGCGCGAAGCGCTTCGCGCGTTGTGGGCTTTGGTGGTGTACTGATCTCAGCTGTGTCGGCAGTCATATTCACCCAAACCCAGTTTCCTTGATTTGATTCGCATAGGCGATGCGCTGGGTCAGGCCAAGAGCTAGACGCCGCCGCATGACGTGATGAGGTGCAGTCATAAGCTGTGATTATCTGAATGAAATCGGGCTTCGTGAGGGCAGGATGGTGCGCAAACAGGCCTGTAGGCTTGCGCAGTTCTTCTGTTTGAGACACGACACCTCATCGTGAGCAAAACGACCACAAAATCCACATCTGCGCCCAAGCCGACCCCGATGATGGCGCAATATTTGGCCATCAAGGATGACGTCGGGCCAGACGCGCTATTATTCTACCGAATGGGGGATTTTTACGAGCTGTTCTTTGAGGATGCGGTCAAGGCGGCTGCTGCCCTTGATATCGCCCTAACCAAACGCGGCAAGCATGCGGGCAATCCTATTCCCATGTGCGGTGTACCCGTGCATGCGGCGGAAGCTTATCTGGCACGCTTGATCAAAGCGGGCTTTCGAGTCGCCGTGTGCGAGCAAACCGAAGACCCTGCTGAGGCGAAGAAGCGGGGCTCCAAATCGGTTGTGCGGCGTGAAGTGGTCCGGTTGGTCACGCCGGGGACACTCTCGGAAGACACACTCCTCGATGCGCGAGATGCGAATATTCTTGCGGCTGTCGTCACAGGGCTGGCAGGGGATGCGGCGCTGGCTTGGGCGGATATATCTGACGGTAGTTTTCAGACGTGTGCGCTGGCGCCCGAAGACCTGTTGGCGGAAGTCGCGGCGCTACGTCCGTCCGAGTTACTGATTCCCGAAACGGCTTATGCGGATTGGGCGGATCGTGACCTCACCCTCACACCTTTGCCATCCACTAAATTTGATCGCAGGTCGGCCGAGCGTCTGCTGGGGGAACGATTTGATGTGTCCTCACTGGATGGATTTGGGGAATTTACGCCGGAAGAAATTCGCGCGGCAGGCGCGCTGATCGATTATGTCGAGCTGACACAGGCTGGTGGGCGCACGGCACTATCCGCGCCGCGTCGTAGCGTTCGGTCGGGCTGGCTGTCGATTGATAGCGCTACGCGCGCCTCGCTGGAGATTGATCGCACGCAGAAGGGTCGCCGCAAGGGGAGCTTGCTCTTCGTCATTGACCGGACTGTGACAGGACCCGGCGCGCGATTGCTCGCCGCGCGCCTGTCGCGTCCGCTGACAGACCTGACCGCGATCCGCTCTCGCTTGGACGCTGTGTCTCAATTCCATGATGAAGGCGAGTGGCGGGCGTCAGTCTTGGAAACATTGAAGAGTACAGGCGACGCCGCGCGTGCCTTGTCCCGCTTGCAGTTGGGGCGGGGCGGTCCGCGCGATCTTCAAACCATTGCAATGGCGATGCGGGCGGGTGAGACGCTCAATGCGCAACTGGCCCGCCGCCCCAACCTCACGCCGTCTCCTGAACTGGCCCGTCACTACGCCGCGCTGTCTTTATCCGACAAAGCCGACCTCGCGCAGCTGACATGCGATATGGGAAAAGCGCTGGCCGAAGACCCGCCCATGCAAGCGCGCGACGGCGGCCTGATTGCGCCCGGCTGGTCGGCGGAGATTGATCGCCTGCGATCCTTGCGGGATGAAACCCGCCGCTCTGTTGCGGCGCTACAAGGCAAATATGCGGTGGCCACTGGCGTCACCTCGCTGAAGATCAAGCATAATAATGTGCTGGGTTATCATATCGAGGTCACACCCAAACATGCGGACACGGTTCTGGGTCTAGAGGATTTCATTCATCGCCAGACTTTGGTGTCTGGTGTGCGGTTCACGACAACCGAGCTCTCAGAACTGGACCGCGATATTTCAGGGGCTGCGGATAAGGTTCATGCGTTGGAATTGGAAGAGTTTGAGCGGTTCCGTGTCCGAGTTGCTGAACTGGCCGACCCGATCCGTTACGCTGCCCATGCGCTGGCTGCGTTGGACGTGTCAGCAGGATTAGCCCTATGGGCTTTGGAGTCCGGCGCGGTCCAACCGCGGATCGATGAGAGTTTGACGTTAGAGATCGAGGCGGGGCGTCATCCAGTCGTCGAAGCGGCGCTCAGTCAGCAAAGCGCAATGCGCTTCACCCCGAATGATACAAACCTCTCCGGAGATGCTGTTGAGCATCCGCGCCTTGCTCTGATCACCGGTCCCAACATGGCCGGGAAATCGACTTATTTACGCCAAACGGCGCTGATTATTCTGCTCGCGCAAGCGGGGTCTTTTGTACCGGCGAAGCGTGTTCACATCGGCCTTGTGGACCGTCTGTTCTCGCGGGTCGGAGCGTCTGATGATCTCTCAAAAGGGCGCTCAACCTTCATGGTAGAAATGATCGAAACCGCCGCCATCCTCAATCAGGCAACAGGACGCAGCTTTGTCATCCTAGATGAAATTGGGCGCGGCACAGCGACCTTTGATGGTCTATCGATTGCTTGGGCGGCGGTAGAACATCTCCATGCCGTCAATAAAAGTCGGGCGCTCTTTGCGACCCACTACCACGAACTGACAGAACTGGTGAACTCATTGGAAGGCGCGCATAATCTTTCGCTTCGCGCGCGCGAGCATGAAGGCGAGCTCATCTTCCTGCATGATGTCAAAGAGGGCGCGGCAGATCGGTCTTACGGGATTCAGGTTGCAAAGTTGGCAGGGCTACCGCCAGTAGCCGTTGCACGGGCTAAGACAGTCTTGGAGCGACTGGAATCTGAGGGCGGCGATCTTGGGCTTGGCGACTTACCATTATTCACAGCGGCCCCTCCTGTCCCGGAGCGTAAACCAAGCGTCGTCGAGACGGTGCTCTCATCTGTTGATCCGGATAATCTGACCCCGCGTGATGCGTTAGACCTCGTTTATGCGCTGAAAACTAAATTGGCGGGAGACTGAACCATGGCCCGCAAATATTTAAAAGTTCCAGAGCGTGCTGAAGCGCCAGACACGGGCATTGATGGTCACGACCTTCGGGTTCAGCTCACAACCATCGCCGATCATGGCGGCGACCGGGCGTCCGTCTTGGCTCTACTCGCGGAAACGCTCAACACAGGCATGGCGCTGGCGCGGGAGCGATTTGAAAAGGGACGGCTCAATGGTCTGGAAACGGCACGGCTGATTGCGGCGGTCCATGATGAGATTATTACCGCGATCTGGGATTATGCGCTGACCCATGAAGTGCGGGCGTCCAATCCGACAGAAAGCGAACGTGTCGCGCTTTGTGGCGTCGGCGGATATGGGCGCGGGGAGATGGCGCCGTTCTCTGATCTCGATCTGCTTTTTCTCACTAATGATAAAAAAATCTCGGCCCATGTGGAACGGCTGACAGAATTTGTTCTCTATCTCCTCTGGGATTTGGGGCTGAAGGTGGGTCATTCGGTCCGCACCGTTGATCAATCCATTCGCCTCGCCAAAGAAGATCAGACTATCCTGACCGCGCTGCTTGATCTGCGCTATCTGGCTGGCGATCAGCCCTTGGCGGATGAACTCCATACAGCTTTTCGACACGATGTGACCAAAGGCTCGGGTCGGGCTTATATTTCGACGAAGCTTGCCGAACGGGATGAGCGACATGCACGCGAAGGTAATACGCGTTATGTGATTGAGCCCAATATCAAGGAAGGCAAAGGGGGCTTACGCGATCTGCATGTTCTTTACTGGATCACGCGGTTCCTAGGTGAAGACGCCCAGATGCTCGATCCGCAGCAGGCCGATGATTATGTCGGCATGGACCTATTTGATCAAGCGGCGGCACAACGGTTTCGTCGAGCGGCAGACTTTCTCTGGCGGGCGCGACATAACCTGCATTGGATGAGCGGACGCCCAGTCGAAACGCTCTCTTTTGATCGACAGGTCGAGCTTTGCCGCAAAATGGGTCACGCGTCTGGTCCGGTTGAAGTCGCTGTTGAGCGGTTCATGAAAGAGTATTTCACCAACGCGAAAGAGGTGGGGGCGCTGACACGGATTGCCTGCGCGAAATTGGAAGAACGGCGCGCCATTCGCATTCCAAACCTGTACAAACTCCTGCCGGGCTCTCGGCGGGACTTGCGAAATCCAAACCTGATGATCACGACAGGTCGATTGAACTTCAAGGACCCCACCGAAATCCGCAACGATCCGAGCGTCATTTTGCAGCTCTTTGAAACGGCGGGCCGGCGGAATTTGGATATTCATCCAGACGCGTTGAGTGCGATTGATTTTCGCCGAAACCTCATCGATGCAGATTTCCGTCGTGACCCCAAAAATGCCGAGCTTTTCCTGAAAACGCTGGAAACGGCTAAGGCGCCTGCCACGACGCTAAAGGTCATGAATGAGGCCGGCGTTCTGGGGCGTTATCTCACCGAATTTGGCGGGATCATCGCCCGCACACAGTTCAATATGTATCACGCCTACACAGTCGATGAGCATACGCTACGGCTCGTATATGAGGCGGATGATCTGATCCAGGGACGTAAAGCCGATATGATGCCAGGGCCGACAGCCATCGCGCAGGGTCTGTCAAAACTGGAACGTCGCATGCTTATGCTGGCCTGCCTCCTACATGATACGGGGAAAGGGCAGGGGGATCAGTGTGTCGAGGGCGCTCAATTGGCGCGCCGCGCCTGTAAGCGGTTAGGGCTGCCGAAGGAGGTGGTCGACACCGTTGCATGGCTGGTCAGGTCGCATCTGGAAATGAGCGAAACAGGACAACGCCGCGATATTTCTGATCCAGAAACCGTTGCGGATTTCGCAGCGCTTGTCGGAAATGAGTCCCGCCTTCGCTTACTCTATGTATTGACCGTCTGTGATATTCGTTCTGTCGGTCCGGGCGTTTGGAACGATTGGAAGGGAACCTTGCTCGACGGTCTTTACCAGTCGACCCATGCCTATCTGGAAGGACGCGCTGATCTGGATGTGGTCTCCCGCGCCGCCTCGCTCAAAGAGCAGCTCATAGATCGTCTTTCGCCAGAGATGGAAAGGCGCGTCACGCCTGTATTAGACCGAATGGGCAATTCTTACTGGCTCTACTTTGAAATGGCCGATTTGGTCCGTCATGCGCGCTTCATTGATAAACAGCTGTCGAGCGGACCTGCCAGCGGCATTGAGCTTCTAAACGGCGTCCACACGCGGGTGGACCGCCCGCATGATGCGACTGAGCTTTGGGTGCTCTGCGCAGACCGCGACGGCCTCTTCGCCGACCTGGCGCGCATAATCGCCAGTTGCGGGGCGTCCGTGGCGGGTGCGCGCCTTCATACTGGACCGATGGACGAGACGGGCGCGGCGCAGGTCTTCAACGTGTTCTATCTACAAAATAGCGATTGTCAGGCCTTTGGGTCCCGGAATGAGAGTGCTCGAAAAACGTTGGTCAAACGGGTCCAAGGCCTGATCAATGGAGAGAAAACATTCTATAATATTCCAGATGCTTTGGGGTCTCGGCGGGCCGATGCCATTCCGGTTATCCCGAAGGTCCGCTTCTCAGATTCGGCATCTGGCGACACGACCATCATTGAGGTGGAGGGGCGAGATCGTCCTGGTCTTCTCTGGGCTTTAGCCTCGGTGTTGCGCGACCATGATCTCCAAGTCCTGTCGGCTCATATCGAAGGGATCGGTGAAAAAGCGGTGGATGCCTTCTATGTGAATCGCAAAGGCAAAAATGGGCCTCTCACCGATCGGATGCGGCGTCGGGTACGAACCGATCTGAAAGCCGCGCTGTCAGGCGCTGAGTCTCTCGCGGCGTAAGGACGGCAAGACCCGTGCGGCTTCTGAAATCAACGGCCATCATTGCCTCGCTGACCTTGGTCAGCCGAGTGCTGGGTCTGATCCGCGATGTGCTGATCGCAAGGTTCCTCGGGGCCGGGGCCGTCTCGGACGCCTTTTTTACCGCCTTTAAACTCCCCAACGTCTTTCGGCGTATGTTTGCAGAAGGGGCGTTTAATGCGGCATTTGTCCCGCTCTATGCCAAACGGATAGAACAGGATGGTGAAGAGTCCGCCGATAGTTTCGCCTCTGAAGCGGCAGCGGCCTTATTTGCGACTGTGGCGGTGCTGGTCATTGTCTTTGAATTGACCATGCCCATTTCGCTCAATGTGATTGGCTATGGTTTAGACCGCGCGCCGAATGAGGACGGCATTTCGCCTTATAATCTGGCCGTTCTGTACGCCATGATCACCATGCCGTACCTATTTTTCATGTCGGTGACGGCGCTGTTTTCTGGCGTGTTGAACACGCGCAATCGGTTTGCTCTGGCCGCAGGGGTTCCGATCCTGCTCAACCTCTTCATGATTTCATCGCTCTTTATCAGTTCGCGCATGGGCTTTGACCAGCGTGATATTGGACTGGCGCTAACCGCCGCCATTGCCCTGTCTGGAGCGGCTCAAGCGGCTGCTGTCATCTGGGGGGCGAAACAGGCCGGGATGACCCTGCATATTAAGCGTCCGCGCCTGACCCCAGGCGTGAAGCGACTGATCGTCCTCGGGGTTCCCGGGGTCATCAGCGCCGGCATCACGCAAATCAACCTGCTGGTCAGCCACCTGATCGCGACCTTTCAGGATAGTGCGGCGAGTTGGTTGGCCTATGCGGACCGTCTGTACCAATTGCCTTTGGGTATGATCGGGATCGCCATGGGCGTGGCGCTTCTGCCGACGCTGTCCCGATCTTTGCGGGCGGGGGATTACACGTCTGCGATGGACACGCAGAATCGAGCGATTGAGCTGTCCATGCTATTCACGCTTCCGGCGGCAGTTGCGCTGTTCATCGTCCCGGACATTCTGATTGCAGGCCTGTTTGAGCGTGGGGCGTTCACGTCAGAGACGACCGAGCAGGTCGCCAAAGCGCTCAAACTCTTCGCGCTCGGCTTACCCGCCTTTGTCTTGATCAAGGTCCTCACACCCGCCTTCTTCGCCCGTGAAGATACGCGCACCCCCATGATCTGGGCCGGGGCGTCGGCGGCCACCAACATAGGGCTGGGCTTGATCCTGTTCCGTGAAATCGGGTTTCAGGGATTGGCCTTGGCGACGTCTGTAGCGGCGTGGGTCAATGTGGCGGGTCTGACGATGCTACTTCTCCGGTCAAAGCATCTTGAAACAGACCGGCGTCTGCGCGCTCGATTGCCGCGCATTGCTTTGGCGGCGGGGCTGATGGGTGTCGCGCTTTTCTATCTGCGGCCATACGTGCCTGACCTGGGAGAGGCGGGGATGGTCATGGATTTGGTTGGGCTGATTGGGATCACGGCTGCAGGTCTGCTTGTTTACGCCCTTGCCGCCGCGTTGCTCCGCGCTTATGGCCTCGCCGACATTAAGGACGCCTTCAAACGATCATGACGGACCAAAACAAAAACCAGAGTGACTATAAGGGCGACTATAAGGGCCCGGATCGGGTGTTTTCAGGGGTGCAGCCGACAGGCGCACTTCACCTCGGAAACTATCTGGGCGCGTTACGCAAATTCGCGCGGCTGCAGCATGATCATGACTGCCTCTTCTGCATTGTGGACCTGCACGCGATTACCATGCCCGTCGACCGCGCAGCGCTGGCCGATCAGACCCGCCATATTGCGGCTGCGTTTCTGGCGGCGGGCGTCGATCCATCCAAAGCGCTCGTTTACGCCCAATCCGCTGTGCCCGCCCATGCAGAACTGGCGTGGTATTTTAACTGCGTCGCTCGCATGGGCTGGGTGCAGCGCATGACCCAGTTCAAGGATAAATCAGGCAAGAATGCGGAAGCCGCGAGCGTCGGCCTGTTCACCTATCCGGTCCTGCAAGCGGCCGACATTCTCGCCTTCAAGGCGACGCACGTTCCTGTCGGTGAAGATCAGAAACAGCATCTAGAACTCTCCCGCGATATTGCAGCCAAGTTTAATCGCGACTTCGGCGAGCCTGCCGATCAGCCCAATTTCTTCCCGCTACCAGAGCCGATGATCCAAGGGCCTGGCGCGCGGATCATGTCGCTGCGGGATGGGACGAAAAAGATGAGCAAGTCGGATCCGTCAGACGCGTCTCGGATTAACCTCACCGATGATGCCGACAAGATTGCGAAGAAAATTCGCAAGGCCAAGACGGATACGGGCGAAATTCCCGCGACAGTCGACGAGATGGACGGCCGTCCTGAAATTGCGAATCTAGTCGGGATCTATGCAGCTCTGGCTGATATCTCTGATCAGGACGTGCTGAACCAACATGCAGGCGGTCAGTTCGGACTATTCAAGGCTGCGTTGGCGGATGTTGCTGTCGAGGCTTTGCGTCCGGTCTCAGAACTCATGCGTCGCTATCTGGCGGATCCCGATGAGCTGGACCGCATTATGGGGCGTTCAGCCGATGGCGCGCGCGAGATTAGCGAACCGATCATGGCGGACGTCCGCCAGATCATTGGATTTCACGGAAGCTAGATAGGACTTTTCCATGAAGCGTTTTTTCACTCTCTCGGCTGCAGCCGTGATGACCGCCGCTTGTTCACAAGCTGAACCAGAGACACAAGAGGTGGTCGTTGTAGAAGACGCGCCTGTGGCGTCTGAGACCATGGAAGTGGCTGCTGATGTTGTCGAAGAGGGGATGCCTCTGGACATTTCAGAGGGCTATATCCTCGCCCCGCTCAAAGGCCGTGATGTGACCGCAGGCTATTTCATCATTGAAAATAATGGCGCGGATGCGCGCATGGTGTCCGCGTCCAGCCCGATTGCGGCTGAAGTTGAGCTGCACACGCACACGATGAATGATGGTGTGATGCAGATGCGTGAGGTGGAAGGCATCGATCTGCCAACCGGCGAAGTGGTCACATTCCGCCCCGGTGGTTTACATCTGATGCTGTTCGGCTTTGATCGCGCAGAAGGTCAGACTGAAACTCCCGTCACCTTGCAGTTTGAAGATGGCGAAGAACTGACACTGACACTGCCTATTCGTGAACGCGAATAGAGCTTTACTCTTCCAGTAATAAAAAACCTTCGGGCTGGGCCTCTAATCGGTCCAGCGCCGCTTGCAGGAATCGAAGACGGATCGAGATCGGCGGGTGGGTTGCACTCATGGATTGGCTCATCCGGTGCGCTTCGACGCTCGCCTCCCAGTCTGATACGGCTCGGTTAATGTCGTAATCGGCGTTCCGCATCAGGGTGAGGGCATCCGTGTCCGCTTCCAGCTCTGCTGTCCACCGGGGACCGTCAACACTATGGGCTCTCAGAATGTGTCCCATTTCATGGGCAATGATGAAAGCCAGCGACGTGTCATCTGCGACCTGTTCGACAACAGCGGTCGTGAGAATGATTTCCCTTCCGTCCGTTGACGCATTCGGCAGTGTGGAGTCGACAACAAATGTCGGGGCTACGCAGGCTTCTTCTGCCTCAACCGGGTAAGCGCCGCGTGTTGTCACGAGATCGCTTTGGGCGGAAATGGGCCATCCAGAGACGATTTGGTCGCCGACTTTCATTTCTGTTCGATCCGCAGGAGACCCTGGAACAATGGATCGAATAAACCGCCCTTCCTCGCCTAGATCCATGAAGTGGAGCGCGAGCGGGCGGAGCGGTTCCGGGTAATCTGTCAGTTCATGTGTAATCAGTCCCGCATCCAACTGTGTGACCTCACATAGCGGCGCATTCGCCACGCGTAACCGTCGACTGATCTCTGTCACGCGATCTGACATGGCTTGATGGCGGGCGACCACAGCCGAGAATGCGGCGTAGCGATCTTGGTTAGGCGTCGATGCGGCCGCGATCGGTGGGGCGGCTGCCGAGAGAAGCACGTTGACGAGCATGATGCCCGTTGAGACGATAAGAAACGCCAGAATGCTGATGATCGTGCGGCTACTCACGGTCATCATCTTTGAAATTCGGGATGAGCGGCTCATCCGCCGCCTGTTTGCTCAGGATTTCCTCGCGCGTCGCCGCCAGGCGCAGATAACGATCCGGGAAAGTCGGGTGCGTTTTGGCGCGGTGGACCGAGCGTGGATCGATATCCGCCAGACGCCGCCAGAACGCCTCCACATTATCCGGACTGTAGCCCGCCCGGACCATATAATAGAGACCGACATAATCCGCTTCGCTCTCAAAGGGACGGGCATAACGCATCGCGAAGCCTGACAGGATCAAGTTGCCGATGACTTTGCGAACATGCCCCATCGTATTGTGGGCGAGTTCATGGCCGATGACGAAGGCAAGCTCGTCATCACTCTGCGTGAACTCCATCATGCCCGTGAGCATCGTAATATTCCGCCCATCCGCATAGGCGTTCACCTCAGAACTATTGCGCATCCGGATGCGAGAGCTGCAGACTTCATCAGGCGTGACGGACAGGGTGATATCGTCCCCATCCCGGCGGACAATCAGATCGACCTGGCCATTCGAGAGGTGTTCCTTCAGCGCTTTATCGCCTGCACTCACGGGTTCTCCGTCAATAATCAGGCTGTCGCCCACTTGAAGACCCGCCCGTTCCGCTGGGCTATTGGGGACGACTTTGAAGATGGCTGGAACCTCCGTTGCGCCCAGTTCGCGGCGCACGGCGTCGCGGAGCTCTTTGGGGTAGCTCTCTTCCGAATGGATCATCACGCCTAGATCCGTCCGCGTCTTGGGGCAAAGCTCTGCATTGGTGAGAAGCACGTCCCGACCCACGCGCATCAATCGCTCCAAATGGGCGGACTGTTTGGCGAGGGCTTGGGTCTCTTGTAGTTCTGCCTCGGCCTTGAGGGCTGTCTCAGACACCTCTGGCAGCTGCGTGGCGACGCTCGCGCATCCACTCATCATGAGCCCTGCACTCACCATAAGCCCGGTAATAATCGGGCTAAATGTCTGACGCACCCGTCGCATATACATACAATGCCTGAACACCGGGTTCGGTCAATGCACCCTGAGCATCAAACAGCGTCACAAACGCGTGTCGCTGCGTCCCGCTAAGCTAATCTGATCAACTCCACGTCAACATCTTGCGCGAGGGGGGCAGGCGCGCCACATAGAACAAATGTTTATTCAGACTGAAGATACGCCGAACCCGGCGACGTTGAAATTCCTGCCTGGTCGGGATGTTGCGGGACCCGACGCGACACCGATTGAGTTCACACGCGGCGCGGATGTGTCGAGTGCGCCGCTCGCTGAAATGCTCTTCATGATCCCGGATGTGACACGTCTCATGTTTGGCGCGGACTTTATTTCTGTGACCAAATCCGAGGATGCTGAATGGAAGCATCTCCGTCCAGCTGTTTTGGGTGCGATCATGGATTTCTTCGTTGCGGGCGGTGTGCCGCTGATGGAGCAGCTGCAAGCGGGCGAAGTCGAAGAGCGCGTCTATGAAGGCGAGACAGCCGAGATCGTGGAGCAGATCAAGGAATTGATCGAACTCCGCGTACGACCGGCCGTGGCCCAAGATGGCGGCGATATTGTTTTCCGCCATTTTGATGACGCAGATGGGTCTGTCTTTTTGGAAATGCGCGGGGCTTGTGCGGGCTGTCCAAGCAGCACAATGACGCTCAAGCACGGGATCGAGAACCTGCTGAAACATTACGTGCCGGAAGTCACCCGCGTCGAACAAGCGGCCTAAGTAGAGCTCAATGATCGTCTTGGGGCTGGATACGACGGGGGCGCACTGCTCCGCCTGTCTGGTCAAAGACGATCAGGTCCTTGGTCATATATCTGAAAAAATCGGACGCGGGCATGCCGAACGGCTTGCGCCGATGGTGGCCGAACTCTTTGAGAAAACGGGTGTCTCTACGGCTGATGTGGATCGCTTGGCGGTCTGCACAGGCCCGGGGAGCTTTACCGGATTACGTGTTGCCTTGTCTTTTGCCAAAGGGTTCGCACTGCCACGAAACGTTCCGATTATTGGCCTGAATGCGCTAGCTGTGACCTATCTGATGAACGCACCAGTCTCTCGACCCTGTGTCGTTTATCAGGACGTTAAACGCGGACAGATCATGATCCAGACCTTTGCGCCTGACGCGCCCTTGCCAAAAGCGATCCCTGAGCTTGGAACGCTTGAAGCGATGAAGGCTGACGCTGAAGTCTCGGGCGCGGTGCTTGGGGAAGCCGACTTTGTCGATGTCACGGTCATGGCGCGGGCCGCGATCACGCTCAACCCCACTGACTTTCCGCCCGACCCGCTCTACGCCCGCCCACCAGATGCCAAACTCCCTGGCGGTCGGGCGCCCCAGCTCGCATGAGATTGCGCACACTCACGGCTCGCGATGCGGAAGACATGGCGCAAATTCACGCGGTGAGTTTTGAAAGACCTTGGCCTGCGCTGGACATGAGTGTGCACACAGAACGGGATTTCTGCTGGGGGCTCGGTAATCCGCTTCAGAGCTTTGTGATTTTTAGAGGTGCGGACCTTCACGCGGAAGTCCTAACCATTGCAACCCATCCCGATCACAGAGGGCAGGGCGTTGCGCATCAGCTGCTGGACCAAGCGATCCGCAAACTCCGGTCCCAAGGCAAAAAGGAGCTTTTCCTGGAAGTGGCCGAAGATAATGACCCGGCACGCGCACTTTATAAAAAGCTGAACTTCGTCCCTGTGGGACGACGACCAGGATATTATCGCCGCGCGGCCGGCCGCATGGCGGCCATTACCTATTCGCTTCGTCTTTAGTCCCAGTTGCTGGACGTGCACGCTTCAGACGGCTAAGGATAGAATCATGCCCGATACTGAAACCTGGATCGAAAAAAAGTGCGTTGAAAAGGGCTTGCGCCTGACGGAACAACGCCGCGTGATCGCGAAAGTGCTCGCCGAG
>JBCBGR010000027.1:0-16386 GCA_038526555.1 Pseudomonadota bacterium | reverse complement strand
CTGATGGCACATGTCTTCAGCGTAGCGGTTCAAGTTTTAGCTCTCATACGACAAGCACATACACAGCGCCTGTCACGTCCACATTCACAGGGACAACCTCGACTTACGTCGCACCTGAGCTGACAACACCATGCTGTGACACGGTGAGCACAACATCCACTTATGTTGCGCCGTCGACGACAACGACCTTCAGCGGTTACGCGGCGTCAGAGTCGACATACAGCTCAAGCGATTATTTGCCGATCCGTAAATAAGTTCCCAAACGCAGGCACCAGACCTGCGAATGGACATCGCGCCCGGTTCAGCTCCGCCTGAACCGGGCTTTCTTTTTGCGTCGTCCATTGTTAGGGGTGAGGCCTGTTAAAACGCGGACGCGTTAGTGCTCATGGGGTGCGCTAGACAATGTCCAGCGTTATATTGCCGAACCTAAGGTGCATCGTGTCGGACGTCCTGATTTCACCCTCCATTCTTTCTGCTGATTTTGCTGCACTGGGTCAGGCGGTGGCCGATGTCGATGCGGCGGGTGCCGACATGATCCATGTCGATGTGATGGATGGTCATTATGTGCCGAACATTACGATCGGCCCGGCGGTTGTGAAGGCGCTCCGCCCGCATTCACAAAAACCTTTTGATGTTCACCTGATGATCGCGCCTGCTGATCCGTATCTCGAAGCTTTTGTCCAGGCGGGAGCGAATTATCTCTCGATCCATCCCGATGCAGGGCCGCACCCGCATCGCAGCTTGCAAGCGATCAAAAACCTTGGCGCGAAACCCGGTATTGTCCTCAATCCCGGTACACCTGTTCAAGCGGCTGAACCCTTAATGGACCTGGTCGAGCTCATTCTCGTTATGAGCGTAAATCCTGGCTTTGGGGGGCAGAGTTTCATTGATAGCCAGCTGTCTAAGATCGAGACGTTACGGACGATGATTGACCAGACGGGTCGCGATATCGTCTTGGAAGTCGATGGCGGCGTGAATGCGAACACAGCGCCTCAATGTATCAATGCTGGCGCGACAGCGCTCGTGGCGGGCAGCGCTGTCTTTAAAGGCGCTGGCACTTTGGCTGAGAATATTGCTGTACTACGCGGACATCCGCATGAGGTGGCCGCTTAATCGGCTGATATGGCGCAGCGTATTCGCATAATTGATGGCGTTCAGGCCCGTATGGGTCAGGTCGGAACACAGCTCGTCACACGCGTCAGGCCCTCTGTTCGGCTTTCTCCGCGTGTGCCGGACTTAAAGCCGCTCACGCTTCCTGATCCCTATGGGGATACTACGCGCGGGGCTGATCTGCTCGAAGGCCGATGGCGCTATGGGGGGCAGTCGATCGATGTGGGTTCTCATGGCCATCCGTTTTCAACATCCCTGCCATCCGAGCGGTTCGCCAGCTGGGTGCATAGCTTTGACTGGTTAGCGGACTTGCTGAGCGTACCTGGCGGTGCGGCCAAAGCCGGTCAACTCGCCGTTCAATGGGTCGACGCCTTTCCTAGCGGCAGCCCGTTTGTGTTTGCGCCAGACCTTTTGGCCAAGCGGAGCCTGCATTGGGGAAGTCAGCTTGCTCGCTTGGAAGACAGTCGGGGTGCTGTGATCTCCCGTTATGTCGGGCAACTCAAATTGCTGCGCAGAACCTTGGCGCAAGTGACACCCGGTCTGCCAGCCCTGCGAGCCCAAGCCGCGATTGTGATTTATGGCGCGCGCTTGAATGAAAAAAGCGAAGCCACGCTGTCCAAAGCGCTGGATGGATTAGCCGACGAAATTGCCCTGCAAATCCTGGCCGATGGCGGCCATGTCAGTCGATCTCCTTATGCGACCGTCGAAGCTCTCGATATTTTGCAAAAAGCGGATCAGGCTCTGCAAGCGGCCAACTTACAGGGCTCTCGGGCGTTGGACCGCGCCATTGACCGCCTTCTGCCCATGATCACGACCTTGCGCCATACGGACGGCGAAATGGCGCTTTTCCACGGCAGCCAAGCCGGAGACGCTAAACGCATTGATGCACTGATGAAGTATCGTGGCGGGGAGGCACCACAAGCCTTCGCCTTTAGTCCGCATTCCGGTTATCACCGTCTTCAAGCGGGGGGCACGGTTGTGCTGACTGATGCGGGCGGTGTCGCACCCAGACCCTATGATCTGGACGCTCATGTCGCACCATTATCTGTCGAAATTTCAACGATTGAGGGCCGTCTTCTGACGAATTGTGGTTGGCATGATGCGGCGTCTCCCGCTTGGCGGCGCCCTGTTCGCTCCAGCGCCGCTCACTCGACGCTGACGATTGCCGATCGATCTCCGGGGGAAATTCTCGAAGCCGGGTTTCTGGCTGAAGCGCTAGGCCCTGCCATTGCGGATGAACCGGATAATGTCCGTTCGCGCCGAAAGGAACAAAGTCAGGGGATCTGGTTGGAAAGTTCGCATGACGGCTATAAGCAGGATCATGGCCTCGTTCACCGACGGCGCCTGTTTGTTGGGGAGACCGGGGATGATATTCGGGGCGAAGATAGTCTGTTTGTCCCAGCCGGGGACGTTCCGCTCACCCGTGATGCTGTCCCCTTCTCACTCCGCTTCCATTTTCATCCGAATGTCCGTGTGAGCTTGGCGCAAGACCTCTCAAGTGCGTTGCTCGTTCAGAAAGGCGTGGCTGGATGGCGGTTCCGGACAGATGGCGGGCCGCTAGCTGTCGAACCGTCCGTCTATCTGGGAGACAACGCCAAGCCTGTCCGCTGTCAGCAACTTGTCATCTCTAGAAAAGCGCTGGGTGACGGTGACGGGTTGGGCAAAGATAACCGCGTTCGCTGGTCCTTCCGCCGTCTAAAGGGTCGGGACTCTTAGATGCGGCGTCGTGCGTCAGATCGCAATCGCCCGGTCAAATCCGTGGCGACACGGATATGCGTCATCCTGTTCGACGCCTTTCTCGCTGCGCTTGCCATGTTTGCGGCTGTGCGGCTGCGCTATGACTATCTCGGTCTTGAGATTTTTGAATTTATCGATGTGCGATCAGCCATCGTGACAGGCCTTGTCGCAGCCGTCGTCTGGACTGTTATGCGGCAAGACCGACTGATCTGGCGGTTCACATCATTGGCGGATTTCCGCCGCCTCTTCATGGGTGTGATCATCGTGATGGCGACTGTGCCGCTTGTGATGTTCTTTGGTGTGGATCGCGGTGAACTCTTCCCGCGCGCAGCCCCACTCATCGCGGGCGGGCTTTTAGTCGTCGGCCTGATCCTGTCGCGATTGATCGTCATGGTTATTCAAAACGGGGATGTTCGCGCGCTCTATCGCGCCCCGTCAGGCTATCAACATGATGCAGTGCTGGTCGGAAGCGCATCGCATCTGCATGATTATCTGCGCGATCATTACCGTAAAAAGGGCAGCGTTGGCTTTAATCCAATCGCGCTGTTGGAAACATCCGGTCAATATAAAGGGCGAGTGATCCGGTCTGTACCGGTTCTCGGCACGGCCTGGGATTTGGATAGTGTCTATCCGCTGCTCGCCTCTCGCCGGGATCAACCGCTGCACATATTGTCGCTCGATCCCAACCCGGATCATCGTCTGGCCCACCATCTGATTAAGACAGCGTCTGAGATGGGTGCGCCTCTATCCCGCTCCAGTGCCGATCCCGCAGATGGCTTAACCCGTTTTGAAGCAGCGGATCTGATCGGGCGAGAACCCCGCGAACTCGATATGTCGCCCGTGTCCGAATTTGTCTCCGGGCGTCGCGTTTTGGTGACGGGGGCAGGCGGCTCGATTGGATCTGAGCTGTCTGAACAGATCGCACGACTGGCGCCCAGCCGTCTGGCGCTGGTCGATAATAGTGAGCTGAACTTGTTCCAACTGGAGCGCAAACTTGCCCCGATGCAGCCCTCCGGGCAATCTGCGCCGTGGCGCACCTATCTCGCCGATGTCTGTAATCGCGGTCGGATGGCCGAAATTTTCAGCGCGGAACGTCCCGAAATCGTCTTGCATGCCGCCGCGCTGAAACATGTTCCGTCCGGTGAACGAAACCCGGTTGAAACGCTGCGCACTAATGTGCTCGGTACGCATGTGACGCTCGATATGTGTGAGGTTTACGGTGTCAGTCACTTTGTGCTGATTTCGACCGATAAGGCCGTGGACCCCGTCAATGTCATGGGCGCATCCAAGCGGGTTGTCGAACTCCTGACGCTCGCCCGCCAGAGTCAGATCCCGACCATGCAGGCCTCCGCTGTCCGCTTTGGCAATGTACTCGCCTCGACAGGTTCGGTTGTGACCCTATTTGAACAGCAGATTGCCGAAGGCGGCCCTGTCACCGTGACCCATGAAGATATGAACCGCTTCTTCATGACAGTGCAGGAAGCGTCTTCGCTGGTGCTCCAAGCGGCCGCACAGAGCGCCACGCAGGAAGATAATGCCGCCAATATCTATGTCTTGGAGATGGGTGAGCCGGTGAACATTGCGCGCCTTGCCCGCAGCCTGATCCGCTTGCGGGGCAAGGTACCGGATGAAGATATTGAAATCCGCTACACAGGCCTGCGGCCCGGTGAAAAACTCTCAGAGCGCCTGACCCATAGTGAGGAAATGCTCACTCCGACTTCCGTGTCCGGCGTCAGCCAGTTTGACGCCTATGTCGGTGATCCGGCGGATGTGCTCCGCAAAGTCGATGCGCTTCTCTCTGCCATTGAACGGCGCGACCGCGAGAAAATCCGCAAGGCCCTGACAGGATTGCTCAAAGGCTTCGTCCCGAAAGATACGCTGAACGGGCTGACGGTGAATCACGACCTACCTTCGCCCGCCAATATTCCGGATATGAATGTCTCCCGGTCGTCTGGAGATAATTAGCGTTCACGTACCCTGATACAGGCCACCTGTGGATGATGTCAGTTCCCCTACAGGCGGACGGTTGGCATTTCATGCTTTATAGTTGATAGGCGGGGCGTCCTGACTCGCTGATTAATCGGACCGACCCATGCCCAGCCCTAATCCTAATCTTCAACCGTTTGACCCCTCTCGGAAACGGCCCGTTGCGCGGGCACTTCTATCTGTCTCAGACAAGTCGCGTTTGGTGGATCAAGCGAAAGCGCTGGCAGGCTTGGGCGTCGAGTTGGTCAGTACGGGTGGCACAAAACGCGCCATCGCTGAGGCAGGCATCGCGGTGAAAGACGTGTCTGATCTGACAGGGTTTCCGGAGATGATGGATGGCCGGGTCAAGACCTTGCATCCGATGGTGCATGGCGGCTTGCTTGGCGAACGCGATTTGGCGAGCCATGTTGAGGCAATGAGCGCGCATAATATTGCGCCGATCGATCTGCTGATTGTCAATCTGTACCCGTTTGAGCAGGCGGTGGCGTCCGGCGCAGATTATGAAACCTGCGTCGAGAATATCGATATTGGCGGTCCGGCTATGATCCGGGCGGGCGCGAAAAATCACGCTCATGTGGCCGTCTGTGTGGATGCGGACGATGTGGATGATGTGATTGCAGAGCTGAAAGAATTAGAGGGGCAGACGAGTGGAACGCTTCGCCAACGCCTGGCCCATAAAGCCTATGCGCGCACCGCCCATTATGATGCGGCGATCAGCAACTGGTTTGCCGGAGTGCGCGACGACCTTTCTCCGCCCTTCCGGGTTCAGGGCGCGAGCCTGCGTCAGTCCTTGCGTTATGGCGAAAACCCTCACCAGACTGCGGCCTTTTATGTGGATGGGAGCAATCGTCCTGGTGTGGCAACAGCCGAGCAAGTCCAAGGTAAAGCGCTCTCTTATAATAATATCAATGACACGGATGCTGCCTATGAATTGGTGGCAGAGTTTGGCGACGCGCGGTCCGGCGCGAAACCGGCTGTCGCGATTATTAAACATGCGAACCCCTGCGGCGTTGCCACGGCTGAGGATTTCATGACTGCCTACCGCGATGCACTCGCTTGTGATCCGGTCAGCGCCTTTGGCGGGATTGTCGCGCTGAATGGAGAATTGGACGAAGCGACGGCGCAGCAAATCGTCAAAGTCTTCACGGAAGTCGTCATCGCACCATCCGCCACAGACGCAGCGATTGAGGTCTTCCGCAAGAAGAAAAACCTACGCCTGCTACTCGCAGGTGGAGTCCCGGATCCGTCCAAGCCGTCTCTGACCTACCGTAACGTAGCAGGTGGTGTGCTCGTGCAGGATCGCGATAGCGGACACGTACCGGAAACCGACTTCAAGGTCGTGACCAAACGCGTGCCCACAGTTGCGGAAATGGAAGATCTGAAAATGGCGTGGAAGGTCGCCAAGCACGTCAAATCCAACGCGATTGTCTATGTCAAGGAGGGGTCCACAGCTGGGATCGGCGCAGGCCAGATGAGCCGGATCGACGCCGCACGGATCGCGGCGCGTAAGGCTCAGGACGCCGCCGAAGAAGCCGGTTGGGCAGAACCCCGCACGAAAGGGTGCGTCGTCTCATCCGACGCATTCTTCCCCTTCCCAGACGGCATGCTCGCTGCGGCCAAAGCGGGCGCGACCGCTGTCATTCAACCGGGTGGCTCCATTCGCGATCAGGAAGTCATTGATGCCGCCGACGATGCCGGCCTCGCCATGGTCTTCACAGGGATGAGGCACTTCAGGCACTAGGGTATCTCACTGAGGATCACCTTTGCGTTAGACTCAGGCTCCATTCGTCGCTTTTCAAGGAATTGACGTTATAGAGCTATCATGCGCGCCTTGCTCATCACATTCTTCGTTTGGCTCTCTGCCGTCTCAACCGCTTTTGCGACGACCTCTTTGTCTGTCGATACGGGGCGTGTGGAAGCCTCGCTCTTGTCGTCCCATTACAGGGTCGCGCCAGGGCAGACCTTTCAGATCGCGCTGAAAACAGAGCTGGATGATCAATGGCATACCTATTGGCAGAACCCCGGCGATAGTGGTGAACCCGTTCAGATCAGCTGGGTTGTACCGGAAACGGTCAGCACAGGTGACATCGTCTGGCCACTGCCTGCGCCGATCCCAACCGGGCCGATTATCAATTACGGATTTGAAGGAGCACCGCTTTTTCCCGTGCCTTTCACAGTGGCAGACGATGCGCCCATCGGCTCGTTGATCGAGGTCCAAGCGGACGTCTATTATCTGGTCTGTAAAGATATCTGCATCCCGGAAGACGGGACCCTACGTCTCGTCTTACAAGTCGCGGAAACGTCCGAAATTAATGACACAAATGCTGCGGCGATCGCTGAGGCGATTGATACCGCCCCACGCGCAATTGAAGCGCAAGGCGCGATGCAAGCCAATGAGGGTGCCCTGTCCATACAATTTGCTGACCTGCCTGAAGGCGATTTTTCCGAGGCCTATTTCTTCCCTTATGACAATACCATTCTGACCCATTCTGATCCGCAGGTTGTCACGGTTGGGACGGACGGAATTCAGATCGACACCACGGCGAGCTTTGGTTGGGGCGAGGGTTTCGCTGAGTCGCAATCTGGTGTGCTCGCTTTTGATCTCAATGGAGAACGGACGGGTCGCATTGTGAGCGTCGTGCCGAATGTGGCCCCGCTCAATATTGGCGCAACGGGTTCGGGCGCACCGATAGGCACGGCGGCATCGATTGGAATCGTCGGGGCGATCCTCGGCGCGTTTGTCGGCGGGTTGATCCTTAACCTCATGCCTTGTGTCTTCCCTGTGATTTCGCTGAAGGCGCTAAGCCTTGCGAAATGCGCGCATGAAGAACGATCAATCGCGCGAAAGCAAGCTTGGGCTTACGCGCTTGGGGTCTTCGCGACCTTTGCGCTCCTTGTTGTTATTCTGCTCGTCGTGAAAGCGACAGGCGCGGCTTTGGGCTGGGGGTTCCAGCTCCAAAACTCCGTGGTTGTTGGCCTGTTGGCATTGCTCCTCTTTGCGGTTGGTTTGAACCTGATTGGCGCTTACGAAATTGCAGGCGGCTCCTACCAAGGGGTCGGGTCTAATCTGGCGGGCCAAGGCGGCCTGACTGGGTCGTTCTTCACGGGAACGCTGGCTGTACTAGTCGCAACACCGTGTACCGCCCCCTTTATGGCGGGGGCGATTGGTTATGCGCTGGCACAGCCCGCGCTCACGACCTTCATCGTCTTTATGGCATTGGCGGCCGGTTTTGCGGCACCGTTTGTGCTGCTGGCGTACGCGCCAAGCCTTTTGATGAAACTACCCAAACCTGGCCCGTGGATGGTGCGACTGCGTGAAGTTTTGGCCTTCCCCATGTTTGCCGCCGCGCTGTGGCTCGTCTGGGTCGTCGGTAATCAGGCGGGCGTAGACGGGATCGCCTTGGTTCTGATCGCTATGCTTTTCTTTGCGCTGGCTGTCTGGCTGTTTCAGCGTTCAGGTTTCTGGCGCGTGGTCGCTCTGGCATCCATCGTGATCGCGATTGCGCTCCCCTTTGGATCGCGTACCGCGCCCACCGTTGCCTCCGTGGATCTCGCGACGCAGGCGTGGAGCCCGGAACGGGTCGCTGAATTGCAGGCTGAAGGTCAGGCCGTTTTTGTCGACTTCACGGCGGATTGGTGCGTCACGTGTAAAGTGAATGAGCGCCTCGTGCTCAAAACGAATGCGGTTCAGCAGGCGTTTGCAGAGACCAATACAGCCTTTCTGATTGGTGATTGGACGAATAAGAACGATTTGATTGCACGCGAACTGGAGTCCTATGGCCGGGCCGGTGTCCCGCTCTATCTCTACTTTCCCGCGCCGTCTAACCACCGATTTGACAATTCCGTGAGGGGTGAGGTTCTTCCTCAAATTCTGACGCCTGATCTGGTAATCTCCACGCTTAAGGGGACAAAATAGATCCAATTGGAGAGTGATCATGAAATTATTGGCATATGCAACAGCGGCCACACTGGCTTTCGCCGCACCGGCTTTCGCAAAAATCGCAACAGGCTCAAACGTCTCTGACATGACCGTCGTTGACAGCAACGGCGTGACCCACAACCTGTCCGATTTTGAAGGTAAGCGCGTTGTCCTCGAGTGGACGAATGAAGGCTGCCCTTACGTCAAGAAACACTATAACACAGACAATATGCAGGCGCTCCAGCGTGATGCCGAAGCGTCTGACACAGTCTGGCTCTCTGTGATTTCCTCTGCGCCGGGTAAGCAGGGCTATAAGACTGGTGACGAAGTCGCGACATGGAAAGACAAGCATGACGTCGCTTCAACAGCTGTGATCCTCGATGAAAAAGGCAAAATGGGTAAAGCCTTTGCCGCCCGCACAACACCGCACATGTACATCATCGATGAAGCGCAGACACTCGTCTATCAGGGCGCGATTGATGATAATAGCTCTGCCAAAGCGTCAACGGTTGAAGGCGCGACGAACTATGTGCGTCAGGCTTTAGCCGAAATGGATGCGGGCGAGGCCATCTCAGTCTCTGACACACAGCCTTATGGGTGTTCTGTGAAATACGCCTCTTAAAGGGATTCTCATATCCGAAGGAAAGCCCGCCAATCGGCGGGCTTTTTTGTTAACTCTCGAGCGTCTCGATCGTCAGATTATTATTGGTGAAGACGCAAATGCGGTCCGCGATGGCCATGGCTTTTTTCGCGAGCACTTCTGCGTCGTCTTCATACTCATTCATGGCGAGCGCAGCAGAGTAGGCATAATTCCCGCCTGAGCCAATGGCGACAATGCCTTCATCGGGCTCCACCACATCACCATTCCCCGTCAGGACAAAGGTCTGATCCTTGTCGGCGACGACGAGCATGGCTTCGAGGTTGCGTAGATATTTGTCCGTCCGCCAATCCTTGGTGAGTTCCACACAAGCCCTCGCGAGTTGTGTGGGGTATTGTTCCAGCTTTGCTTCCAGCCGTTCTAGCAGCGCAAACGCATCGGCGGTCGCCCCAGCAAACCCGGCGAGGACTTTCCCGCCGCCCACACGGCGGACTTTGCGCGTCTGTGCCTTCATGACAGTGTTGCCAGCACTGACCTGGCCATCGCCGACAACAACGACTTTGCCGTTCTTCCGCACAGACAGGATGGTCGTGCTGCGCCACCGCTCTTTTAGATAATCATTACTCATGGAGAGGGATGTGGGAGCACAGGGCAGAGGCGTCAACCCAAGTGTAGCCTAGCTATCCAGAGGTCTGGCCCGTTCGACCAGCAATATCGGCACACCGTCCCGGATCGGATAGGCCAGCTTCGCCTTTTTACTGATCAGCTCGTTGGTCTCGGTGTCATGGGTCAGCAGCCCACGCGTTTTCGGGCAAACCAGCACCCGCAGCATTTTCGGGTCGACGGGCACAGGCGTGTCAGAGGTTTGGGGCATTACTGGGTCGGCTGCGACTGGGAATCATCTGTGCCACCAGAGGCATAGAGATGCATGAGTCCAATCAAGAGACGTCGCCGTTCATCAGAGGTTTCGGCTTCTAAAAGCGACTGCTTGTCGGCAGCCGAGAAGGGACTGATCATGGCCGCTTGATTGATAAGGACGGGGAGCGGAATTTCCGCCAGTGCCGCCCAATCGACTTCAACGCCAACGGCTTTGGCCAGTGCTTTCATAGCCACGGTAAGGGCAGCGCGGTCTGAGCGTCCGGATTCTGACAGAGCCTCAGAGGTTTGCCGGGCGGCATGGAGATCTGGGTCTTCCTCAAACCCCTCATAGGCGACATCTGCCTGACGATAAGGCGTGGAAACCTCTGGCAAATCCGTAATCTTGAAGCGTCGTAACCCCTTGAGAACAATCAGATAGCGCCCATCATCGGTCTCGGAAAACTGAATGATACGGCCCAAGCCGCCGACTTTGGCGACACCGGAACTGTCCTGATCCTCAGACGGCTGAACCATCCCAATCAGGCGGTCGCCCTTCAGCGCATCATCAATCATGTTGAGATAGCGCGGCTCAAAAATGTTGAGCGGTAAATCACAGACCGGCAGCAACACCGCCCCGCCCAGCGGGAAGATGGGAATGCGGGACGGGGTCGTCCGACGTGCTAGCGATTTATAATGTGTGCTCACACTCTTTTTACGTCTAGCTACGCGAACAGGATGGAGGAGAGACGACGGCGTCCGTCGATGGAAACCTCACTCTCCGGGCCTTCCGCTTCAAATATTGTCAGCAGGAATTTCCGCGCCGCCTCATCATCATGCATGCGGTCCTTGCCGATGGAATAGATGAGGTGGTCGACCGCTTCGCCACGTTGCCCGCGCGCGGCCAGCGCTTTGGCGAGTGTCAGACGGGCGTTCAGATCTGTTTCGTTGGCTGATACGGCAGCTTGCGCGTCCAGCAATTCTGTGTCTTCTTCCTCGACCGTCTCCGGCGCAGGTGCGCTGTTGCCCAAAGACAGTTCAGAGCGCACAGACACGACGTCTGGATGGTCAGCGAGCGCGTCCGTGGCGCCTTCGATTATTTCAATGGCCATGTCGCGGTTACCCATCTCTAGATAGATGCGGGCCAGTCCGGCGAGGGCTTCCCCATTCTCAGGGTCCAGTTGTAGGGCTTGTGCGAAATCCTGCGCAGCGCCGCCTGAGTCGCCTGCGTTCAAACTCTCTTTTGCACGATCAACAAATTGCTGGGCTTCTTCTTTCGGATCCGCCTCGCCGGAGAGGCGTGCGATAAATTTGGACAGCTCACTTTCGGGTTGCGCCCCCATAAAGCCATCAACAGGTTGGCCATCCTTAAACGCAAAGACTGCTGGGATTGAGCGCACGCCCAGCTGACCCGCGACGCCGGGGTTTTCGTCAATATTGATTTTGACCATCTTCACCTTGCCTTCGGCGGCGGTCACTTGACGCTCGAGCGCTGGCATCAGCTGTTTACAAGGTCCGCACCAAGGCGCCCAGAAGTCAACAACAACAGGAGTGTCTTTAGAGGCTTCAATCACATCGGACATGAAGGCCATGTCGGAGGAGTCTTTTACGAGTGTGTCTGTCATGGATTTAGCGATCTTAAGCGTCAGTTTCGCCCGATAAACGGGCAATAAATTTGGACAATTCACTTTCGGGCTGCGCGCCCATAAAGCCGTCAACAGGTTCGCCGTCCTTAAAAGCGAAGACAGCAGGAATGGACCGGACGCCTAGCTGACCTGCTACGCCGGGATTTTCATCAATGTTGATTTTAATAAGCTTCACCCTGCCGTCGGCTTCGGTCACTTGACGCTCCAGCGCTGGCATCAGCTGTTTACAAGGTCCGCACCATGGGGCCCAGAAGTCAACAATGACAGGCGTGTCCTTGGAGCCTTCAATGACATCCGTCATGAAAGCCATGTCGGAAGAATCTTTTACAATTGTGTCGGTCATTAGAGGTAAATGGGCCTGATGATGGTCTTGTTCAAGGCGGTGCTTAAAACGTAGCCCGCAAAACAGATCACGTATTATTGTTGAACGTCACAAAGGCGACCCACCTTCCCCAATAATGAAGCGGCCTTAGCAAAATGTCCGGCGTGAAGCTCTGCGTTTGTCCATGTAAACCAAGCGTTTGGGTTTCTTTGCTAGATGAGGCCTAATGAGCGCGAAGCCTCCCATACCGCCTTACACAAAAATGCTCCTCATCCTGAAATATGGAGCATTCGTTCGCAGCATGTCGGTCACAATTGTGTGTGCGCTATTAATGGCAGGCGTCGATGTCCGTTTAGGCGTGACCATGCTGGCCATTGCCCTGACATTGATGGGCGTCGAATGGCTCGCTTATGTTCGGCTTCATCAGCGCTCAGATGAGCTTCTGCCGCGCGTGATTATGCTGACCACCAGTGTTGCGGCGGCTTTTGCCTTTGTGTGGCCGACACCGCTTCTCCTTGCCGACGGGTTTGGACCTTCATCCATGATCGCGGGTATCTATCTGGCGACCATCATTATTTATCAGGCGATCTATTACGGACATAACCGAACGCTTGCGTTGGCGGCTGTCCCCCCAATTCTCATCGTCTTGCTCTACTGTGTTTACGAAGGTGTATTGCAGGCGTTCGCGGCTGACAAACCTGCCGTCTCTGCGATCATCATCGCTCTAACGCCCGCTTATATCTACGCGCTTGTAACCATGAAGCAGGTCGTCGATTACCGTGCAGGTAAGCTCAAATATCTCAAGAAACAGGCGGAGGCAGCCGCGACTGCGAAAAGCGAGTTTCTCGCCAATATGAGCCATGAAATTCGCACGCCCATGAACGGTATCATTGCCATGTCGGACATGCTGCAATCATCAGACCTGACGACGGAGCAGCGCCAATATACAGACATTATCACAAGCTCTGGTGAGAACTTGCTCGTGATTATCAACGATATTCTGGACTTCTCTAAACTGGAAGCGGATCAGTTAGAGTTAAACCCAGCGCCGTTTGAGCTCCGCAGACTTATTGAGGAAACGGCTACCTTGATCGCGCCAAAGGTTGCTTCGGACGTCGATCTCGCGACGTTGGTTGATCCGGACATTCCTGATCAATGGGTCGGTGATGCTGTTCGGCTTCGGCAGACTCTGATTAATCTCGTCGGCAATGCGGCGAAATTCACGAAACAGGGCTCTATTCTGGTTCACGTGATGCGTGGCGCTGCAAGCGCCGAAAACCCTGATGATTATCGTCTCTTATTCTGCGTGACGGATACGGGCATCGGTATTGAGCCTGATAAAATCGACACCATGTTTGAAAAATTCAAACAGGCGACCTCTGGCACATCGAAATTGTATGGCGGGACGGGTCTTGGTCTCGCCATTTGCAAAAATCTGGTCGAGCTGATGGGTGGCAATATCTATGCTGAGAGTGAGCTCGGCTCCGGATCGACCTTTGGGTTTGATGTTATGTTGCCGCGGGCGGACGATGCGGATCTGAGTGAAGCACAGCCTGATGCGATGCTTGTTGATCGACAGGTAGCTTTGCTGACACGCGGTTCAGCTTTGCATAAGTCGCTTCAACGTCCTTTACAGCATCACGGCGCGACTGTCGAAGCGTGGACACCACCCGCGCAAGGCTTGGCGCGCCTGGTTGATCAAGTCCGGTCGCAGACTTTACCGGATCTGGTTATCATTGACGCCCGCCTGTGCGCATCAAGTGATGGGTCTGTTGTGCGCAAACTGCAAAGCCTGCCCTCGTCTCATCGACCGCGGCTGTTGGTTCTGGATCCTGAGCCAATGGCTCGGAGCGATACGGCCCACGTCGCAGTTCCTGTGCGATCCAGCCTTTTCATGGATCAGGTGCAGAAAATGCTGGATGGTATCCCTCTGGCAAAAGCCAGTATTGCCGCATCATCGCCGGACGAGCTGAGTGTCGCGTCAGCTGGTTAGGCTTGTTGGCTCAGTGATGCGAGGTCGAGAATAAGGGGTTCGTGACCTGTTGCTCTGGCAAATGCCCCTAGATGCACGCTGTCAATCCGCGTGCTGGCTGTGTTGCGTAAGGGGTGAAACCAGACCTGATCATTATCGAGCAGAGCTTGATCGAGGACGAGCTTCACATGGCATTCTGTATCATTGAGGATGGAGAACAGCGTCACAGAGCCTGGCCGCACGCCCAGAGTCTCAAACAAGGCCTCCTCCCGGCCAAACGATAAACGCTTTGTCCCAATATGAGGGTGCAGTTTATTCAAACGGATCGGTGTGTTCCCGAGCGCGCAGATCAACACGAACTGCCCCGCCTTATCCTTCAGGAACAGATTTTTCGTGTGCCCACCGGGCAGGCGTGCCTTGATGGCGTGGCCCTCTTCGACGGTGAAGACGGCCTCGTGCTCTACCGTTTGATAGGGAATGCTGAGGTCTTCCAGCAGCGCGTAAAGACGGGCTTCATCGGGATGAGGGTCTAACATAGTGGCCGACTAGACAGCCATGTGCAAAAACTCAAACCTTCATGCTTGCAAGCGCGCAATTGCGCCGATATAGGCCGCTCCTCAACAACTGCGATGCGGGCGTAGCTCAGTGGTAGAGCATCACCTTGCCAAGGTGAGGGTCGTGGGTTCGAATCTCATCGCCCGCTCCAGTTGTTTATTACCCTTAAAATCTTGGATTCCGAACCTCGACAACGGTCTCAGAGGCTGTTTGCTAGTATATTCGCCTTCCAAGAGCGTATCAGAGTTTCCCTTCGTCGGAATGCGTGCCTGGCTGTTTCACGATGAAGCTTCACTCGTCTCAGATGATATATCGGCGACTTTGGCTCACATACCCTGTGAAACCTTAGCAATTGTTCGATTAGTACAAGCTGCCTTGGAAGGTATGAATGATTGGCAATCGAAAATAGATACGGAGAACTTTTTCGATCTTGTTGTTGTCGTTATGTTAGGTACTATTTAAGGATGCCGTTTTTTTGCCATGTAAACGAGTGATGAGAAGGTGGAGCCTCTTCGGATATATCTGATTTACAGTCCCAATTTTGAATTTGGGGCGAACTACGCGCGACACATCATCAAGACCTTTGATAGTTTGGGTATGGTTCGGCAGAGAAAAAGGCTCGGTGTTCCTGTACGTGTCAGAAGTATACCCGCTCCGAACGGCCAACCTTTGGCCATTGATTGGGATCTGGCTCATATTAATATTGTCATATTGCTGAGTGAAGGAGATCTCTCAAAAGATTTTTCAAATGGTTGGAAAGACTATTTATCGGATATTCAGCAAGCCGTAAAAAGCGGTCAAGCTCACATTCTGAATGTTGCTTTGACTAAATCAGGAATAATTCCAGGTTTTGAAGATCTGGAGGTGGAACGTTACTTTAGTTATCGAGAGAAAGACAATACATGCCTTGATGACGGAGGGCCGAATGAACCGATGCGGCGTCTGCTTTTGAGCATACTGAGTTTTACAGGCATCATTCTCAGAAAAAACTTGCCATTAGCCATCAACACCAAGCTCTCGCTTGATCCAAATAGGCCTGTCAAAGTGTTTTTGAGCCATTCAAAAAGATCTGGACAAAAACTGGCTGAGTGCATCCACGATCATCTACTTTCAATCAAATCCTGGCGTACAAATGTGGGGCCGTTTCTCGACAGCGAGTCGCTGAAAATTGGCCATAATTTTCAAAAAGATTTCGAGAATAATATTAAAAACGGCGTTTTTATTGCTGTTCAGACTGATGACTATGCCACACGAAGGTTTTGTCGATGGGAAATGATGTGCGCGAAGCGCCATCGCAGGCCCATTCTTGTCGCGCATCTACTCCAAAAAGGTGAAGGTCGAGCCTTCCCATATGCTGGGAACACGCCATACGCTGTTGTATCCGATCGTTTTTTCAGCACATCCGTTTTGGAACAGAAGGCTGAGGGTGACATTGATGGTAATGAATTAGCGCCCGCCGATCCGGCTGATGAGCAATTGGCTGCTGAACAAAAGCAAGCGATAGATTTGCTTCTCATAAACCTCATGAGTGAAACACTCAGATTTATTTTATTCGAATGTGAAGTACAAATTACTGCATCTGAAAGGAACGTTTCTCCAGCGGCTATTCTACCGAGGCCACCCGAATTAGCTGATCTGGCTTATGTCATGCAATCGGATGCTAAGGGCCGTGACAAGAATCATAAT
>JBCBGR010000026.1:0-16626 GCA_038526555.1 Pseudomonadota bacterium | reverse complement strand
TGCTGAACGCGCAATTCGCGGTCGCGGAGCGTCTCTTCGGTGTCTCCTTTGAAGAGCGTACCGATGTTCCGGTCTATCACCCCGATGTCCGCGTCTGGGAAATGTTCTCAAGCGATGGGGAGCCGATGGGTCTCTTCTATGGCGATTATTTTGCCCGCCCGGGCAAGCGCTCAGGCGCTTGGAAAAGTGCGCTCCGTCGCCAGAGCAATCTGGATGATGGCAACCTCCCGCTCATCATGAACAATTGCAATTACAACAAGCCGCCAGAAGGCAAGCCCGCGCTGATCACGATGCGCGAAGCGGAAGTCATCTTCCACGAGTTCGGCCATGCGCTGCACGGCTTGCTCTCCGATGTGACCTATCCATCGATTGCCGGGACATCCGTTGATTTCGATTTTGTTGAGTTCCCCGCGCAAATCCTAGAGCACTGGATGCGCAATCCAGCCGTCATTCAGGAATTCGCCCTGCATTATGAAACAGGCGAACCTATGCCAGAAGACCTGCTGAAGAAGGTTCAGGAAGCGGGTAATGCCAAGTCAGGCTTTGATAATGTTGAATATATTGCGTCCGGCTTTGTCGATCTGGCCTATCACCGGATTACAGATCCCAAGATGATTGACGCGCTTGACGTGAATGCATTTGAAGACGGTGTTCTGGCGCAGGCCGAAATGCCCCACGCGATTGAGATGCGTCACCGCTCCCCGCACTTCCTGCACTCATTTGCAGGCGAGCTCTATGCGGGCGGCTACTACACTTACATGTGGGCCGGTGTTCTGGATAATGACGGGTTTGCGGCCTTTGAAGAGGTCAATAATCCTTTTGATCCAGTGCTCGCTGAGAAGCTGCTCGACAATGTCTTCTCATCCGGCAATAGCCGCCCGGCCATGGAATCTTATGTCAGCTTCCGCGGACGCGAGCCGATTGTTGAGCCATTGCTCACCAATCGCGGACTGAATGTCGACGGGCCTGGAAGCTAATTTCCAGGTTCTTCACGATACGTAGAGACGATACTCCATCATTTGCGGAAAGGAACCGTTCCATGTCCCAGCTTCCATCAAATCTGAGATCCTTGCTGTCGGCCCGTTGGCTGATGGCGACGGCTTCGGCGACCGCATTGATCACCCTATCAGCCTGTAGTCCGGCTGCTGAGACGTCAGATGAAACGGTATCTGTCGCGGCAGAGACAGAGGTGGCGGAAACCGTCGCTGAGGTCACGGATAGGGCGGAAGCTACCGCTGAAGACATGGCCGATGAAATGTCAGAGACTGTCGAGGCGATCGAAGACGTCTCCGAGGTACGACAAGCCGGGAGCCACGTGCATGGCGTTGCAAACCTATCAATGGCGCTAGACGGTACGACGCTCGCGGTTGAGCTGGAAAGCCCACTCTACAATCTGATCGGCTTTGAGCATACGCCAGAGGACGACGCCCAAAGAGCGGCTGTCGCGACGGCAGAAGCGGCTTTATCTGATGCCAGCACCCTTTTCACTTTCACGCCGGATGCGGGCTGCGCGGCAGAGTCCACGGATCCGGTGAAGCTCTTCCCAACGGACGATCAGGATCATTCAGATCATGAGCACAGCGAGCATAGCCATGACCATGATCACCACGATGACAGTCACAGTCATGACCATGATGATCATGATCACGACCATGGGGACCACGATCATGAAGAGCACGCGCATGACCATGACGGCCACGATCACGAAGGTCATGATCATGCCCACAAGGATGCAATGCTGACTTACAGCTTTGTCTGTGAGAGACCCGACTCGCTCACATGGATGGGAACATCACTGTTCGATGCTTTCGACAATCTTGAAACCGTTGATTTCGTCTACCTCGGTCCGGACACACAAATGAGCGAGACGCTGACAGGATCATCTGGCCGAGTTCAACTGGCGAACTAGATTTATGAGAACCATACCACTTCTCAGCCTCTCGCTGGCCGCTCTTCTGGCGGCCTGTGGCGACGCCACGGACACGGAAACCAGTAATCTGGACGGGATTGAGGCCGTGATTGAAACGGCGCAGTCACAACCTACTGAAACAGCCAACGGAGATGCTGATCTCGCCGAGCGTGGGGTCACGTTACTGTCTTGGGAAGACCTCATGCCAGAGGGCGAAGAGGCACTCCTAACCTCTCTTTACGAAGAGTTTTACCGCGAGTTTGAAGAGCGGATGATGCAGCAGCAATCGACGCTCATGTCAGCCGCTGATAGTGAGGCCATAGACCTTTCGATGATCACAGAGGGCAGCGATCTCGACACAATGGAACAAATAGGTACTTTTAATGTGGTAGAGGACCTGAACGGAAAATCTGTCAGGATTCCGGGCTATATTGTTCCGCTCGATTTCAGCGCGGACGCTGAACATAAAGAGTTTTTGCTCGTGCCCTATTTCGGGGCGTGTCTGCATACCCCGCCCCCTCCTCCCAACCAGATCATCTTTGTAACATCCAACCCGCCCGCCAAAATTCCGGATATTTATGACCCAGTCTGGCTGGAAGGCTCACTGACAACGGGGCGGTTCAATACGGAAATGGGCGATAGTGCCTATGAGCTGTCACTGAGCAATCTCGAACTCTATGAATTCTGAGACGGTTCTGACGCTGGATCAGGTCCGTTTCGGCTATGATCCCAGTAAGCCCATTATCGACATAGATCACCTTGCCATTCACCGCGGGGAGAGCATCTTTCTGCGCGGTCCGTCCGGGTCCGGAAAGAGTACCTTATTGGGGTTAATCGGCGGCGTTCTCAGCCCGCAAAGCGGCGATATTCATTTGGGCGACCAGTCCATGACGACACTGTCTCCGGGCCGCCGCGATGCCTTAAGGGTGGACCATCTGGGCATTATTTTTCAACAGCTGAACCTCCTGCCCTATCTCTCGATTTTAGCCAATGTGACTTTGCCTTGCGAGTTTTCGAAACGTCGCCGCAATCAGCTGACAACCGATGTGAAGGACGAAGCAAAACGTCTCGTGGAGTCCCTTGGGTTACCCGCCTCTGATCTGCATCGTCCCGTGCATGACCTGAGTGTCGGACAGCAACAGCGTGTCGCTGTCGCTCGGGCTCTGATTGGGGGACCCGACCTCATCATCGCTGACGAACCCACGTCCGCGCTCGATCATGATAATCGGGATCGGTTCATTGAGCTGCTGAACCAGCAACGCAAACAGTTCGGCTCCAGCCTTCTTTTTGTGAGCCACGACACGACTCTGGCCAAACATTTTGATCGCAGTCTCAATCTGTCTGAACTGAACGAAAGCGTCCTCAATGAAGGCGTGATGGCGTGACGGGTTGGACGATCATCCGCTTGGCCGCGCGGTCGCTCTGGACACGGCGCATCACCGCCCTTTTGACAATCCTGTCCATTGCAACAGCAGTGCTCTTATTCACGGCCGTCGAGAATATCCGACAAGGCGCGCGCTTGAGTTTTGAACGTACGATTACGGGGACCGACCTGATCGTCGGGGCGCGATCCAGCCCGATTAATCTGGTACTCTATTCTGTGTTCCAAATCGGTGACCCGACCAACAATATTACCTGGGAAACCTATCAGCAGATCAAAGCCCGTCCTGACGTGGCTTGGACTGTTCCGATTAGCTTGGGCGATTCCCATCGGGGTTATCGCGTTGTCGGAACGACTTCAGATTATTTCAAGCATTATAAATATGGTGAGGACCAGCCCCTCTCTTACGCAAACGGCCTTGAATTTGATGATCTGTTTGATGTGGTCCTCGGTGCACAAGTCGCGCGTGAGCTGGAATATGATCTCGGCACATCCATCGTCCTCTCGCATGGGCTAGGCGCGACCAGCTTTGTCGATCATGCGGACAAACCATTCAAAGTCGTCGGTATTCTGGCGCCTACGGGCACGCCTGTGGATCGATCCCTTTACGTCAGTCTTGAAGCGATTGAGGCGATCCATCTGGGGTGGCAGGACGGGACCCCGACGCCCATGAGCCGGATGATCACGCAAGACCGTGTCCGTAACCTGAACCTGCAACCGCAAACGATTACGGCCGTGCTCGTAGGCGCAACATCGCGGGTTCGGACATTACGGTTACAACGCGATCTTAACACCTACCGCCAAGAGCCCTTGCAAGCCGTCATTCCAGGCGTAGCGCTATCGCAGCTCTGGAATATTGTCTCGGTGGTCGAACGCGCACTCGCCATCATCTCGGGCTTTGTTGTCGCAGTCGGCCTGATCGGGATTTTGACATCCATCCTCACGAGCCTCAAAGAACGACGACGAGAAATGGCGATTTTGCGATCCGTCGGCGCGAAAGGCCGCCACATTATGGCCTTACTGGTCAGTGAGGCCGCTTTGCTCGCCTTTATCGGTGCCACCTTGGGTGTCGTGAGCCTCTATGCGCTGCTCGGCATCTCGCAGCCCATCCTTGAGGGTCGCTTCAACATTGGTGCGGTCAGGATGTTCCCAGGCCTCTATGATCTCTGGATTGTTTTGGGTGTGACGGGCCTTTCAGCGATGCTCGGATTAATTCCGGCGATCATCGCCCTGAGACGAAGCCTATCGGATGGTTTGAGCGTCCGCTTCTAACTTATCCGTTTCAGGCGTCGCGTCGTTCACCTGCTTGTCGGAGCTTTCAGTCTCTGCTTCGGAGATGACAACGGTTTCAATCGTATTGCCTGTGATCCGGAATTTTGCCGTGCGAGAGGCGCGGCTTGCCGCTTCTGAAAAAGACGGGCGTGCTTTGGGCGTGGCGGGTATCGGCGTTGAGAAATCATCTCCAATACCGAATTCTTCATCATCTTCGTTGAGATAGATGCTTTCGACCAAATTGACCTTGGGATGGAAATTCTGCCAAGAGCCTGATGGCGTCCAGAACATGCCACCACCGTGGAATTCGCATGCCATAACAGGCGAAGAAACGCCCAGAAGAGCGCCGACGATCAAAGCTTTTTGCAATGCTCTCATACCATTAAAATAGTGATTTTGTGCCAAGAGTCAAAGTTGGCCCCATCACCAATCAGTGAGACAGGCGGCTGGATGAACCGCCTGTCACCTCAATATGGCTTAGCGCAGGCGTTCCGCCATTTCTTCCAAGGTCTTGCCGAGGCCGCCAACGGACGCCATCATGACTGTATCACCGTTCATATCTGAGGCCATGGAGGAGAGGCGCGACGCGATGCGCGAGCTCTTGTCGCCATTCGCGATCGCGCGTTCGGCCTGATCGATCACGCGACGCAAGGATGACACCTGACGCGACGAGAGCGCGTCAGCGCGGTCGATCTGATCGAGATAGGCTTTGGCCACCGCGGGATCGCCAGCTTCCCATGTCACTTCGAACTGCTGTTGCGGATTAAACAGAGCGCCTTGGTCCGCGTTCAAAGCCGCATCAATTTCAGCTTGGGTGATGTAATCACTCGGGGCGAGTTCAAACACGTCCAGACCGCGCACAATCGCTGTGCCGTAAATCTTGCCGTCGTACCAATAGGTTGACCAGTAGCCCCCAAGGATCAGCTTATCTTCGAGGATCGGACCCCGATCGAAATAGCCGATTTCTTTCGGGTTCGCACTATCGGTAAAGTCAATCAGTGACAGACCGCCCTGATACCAAGCTTGGGCGAAAATATCCCGACCCGGTACGGGCACAATTGAGCCATTATGCGCGACGCAATTCTCTGACTCGCTCTGCGGAGCCGGGATTTTGTAATAGCTTTGGAATTCCAGCTTCCCATCGACAATGTCGTAAATCGCGTTCGCGCCCCAATCCATCGGATCAGACGGACGACAGCGAGGGCGACTGCCCCCACCCCACTCGTCGGTGAACACGACCTTTGTGCCATCATTGTTGAAGGTCGCAGAGTGCCAATAGGCAAATTTTTGATCCAGCACTTCGTCAATCCGCTTCGGATTATAAGGATCAGAAATGTCAAAAATCACGCCATTGCCGGAACAGGCGCCCGCCGCCAGATTTTTCGAGGGGAAGACCGTGATGTCATGACAGTGATCCGTGCGGTTGGTCCGCTGCGTCCCATCGCCATGATCACCGCCTTGCCAGAGACCGGCTATCTCACCCGTTTCATCATCCGCAAAGACGGTCGGGCTGCTCACAATCCGCGCTTGAGACGGATCGTTGACCGGGATTTCGATCACATCAATCCGGAACAAGGCTGTCCGGTTATCACCGGCCACAGCGCCGACGCAACCTTCCAATTCCTCGCCCTCACGAATAGAGGCCGTCCCTGAATTATAGACAATGATCTTTCCGTTCTCATCCGGACCAGAGACGATCGAATGCGTGTGTGATCCACGACAGGTTTGGACCTGCCCGACCTGACGGACCCTTGCGGGGTCAGCGATGTTGAAGATGCGCAGACCGCGGAAACGCTCTGCGCTTATATCTTCAGAAATACCTTCACGTCCGCAATCCACACGCCCGCGGGTCTGCTCAACGGACATGATCAACAGATCACCAACAATCGAGACATCGCCCTGCCCGCCCGGACAGACAACGGATCCAACGAGTTTCGGCTCAACACCTTCATCCAGATCGTAAATGTTGAAGCCATGATAATTACCGACAACAAGACGATCGCCGGAGAAGGCCATATCCGTGTTGGCAAAGCTCAGCTGCGGTGAGCGGACGCCCCATTCCGTCTCCTCATTGGACTGCCCATCATCGCGTTCCGCCTCGGCCTCTTCTTCGGCCTCGGCATCTGCCGCCATCTCGGCCATCTCTTCGGCGTCATGGTCAGCGTGATCATGCGCATGATCCATTTCGGAATGATCCATTCCAGCATGCCCAGAATGATCCATGTGATCGTGATCATCAGATTCGGCTTCCGCCTCTTCCTCAGCCTCCTCGTCATCCTCCTTCTCAATGATCGGCGGCAGGCCCGCCGGGTTGGCCGGGTCAAAGAAGCCCGCTGGTTTTGGTAGCGAGGCCACTTTCACCAGGTTTGAGATCGCTTCGCCCGCATCTTGGAAACCTGCAGCCAGTGCGGCGCGCGGATCCGGCGACAGATCTTCCAACATGCCGTTCATCCGCTTGATCTCGGCCGTCTGATCATTGGTGATATCGTTGACGAACTCATAGAGCACGGGATCATAGGCGGACCCGCGCTTATCGAGCAGATCATCCACCATGTCGACCGCGCCCTCATGGTGGCGGATCATCAGGGTTAGGAACAGATTGTCAAACGCGGCCCCTTCCAGTGTGGCCAGCTCTGCCATCTGTTCCGGCGTCGCCATGCCCATATCGGCGTGAGACATGTGCGTGTGATGATGGGCATGGGCGCCGGGTAGCTCTTCGCCCCGCTCGGTCAGCCACGTCTCCATGAATTCAATTTCGTCGGCCTGAGACGCGTCAATCCGACCGCCAATGTCGATCACGTCTTCATTATTACTGCGCCCTTCAATCAGCGCGACCATCTCAACCGCTTGCGCATGATGCGGGATCATATCCTGCATGAAGTTCACATCGTCGCGCGTGTAACTATTATCAGCAATCGTCGCGGCTTCGGATGTGCTCAGAATTTTCGTCGGTTGCCCCGGCGCGCCGGGTTGTAGAATGGTGACATCCTGAGCGTGGGCCACAGCACTCACAGAGAGACTGAACACACCCAAGGCTGTTGTCGTTGCGAGATGGTAAAGAAGACGAGATGATGAATGGGTCAAGCGCTGTACCTCTTTGATAGAATAGGCCGCCTCTATGGCCCTCTGGTTCCATACCCGTCAAGCGCGGCGATTGGTCTTCAGAAATGTGTATCGGCAATCTCTTTTGCCGCTGAGAAAGCGAGTTCGGCCCATCTTCAAGAGGTCGATCTTCAATAATCTTCCATGTGTTTGAAGAAGCGTATTTCAAAAGCCCTTTGCGCTTCACCAGATAAAAAATAATAGACGCCCGAGACAGGTTAGGTCACACTCAAAAAACATTTTCATAAAACCCTCCGAGTTTAAGCGGCCATGAAACGCAAAAATCTTATTATCTGTTGTGATGGAACATGGCAGCATGCCTCCCAGCAATTTCCGACGAATGTGGCAAAGGTTGCTAGGAGTGTCAGTGCCGTCAATGATGACGGGGTTCCACAAATTGTTTTCTACAGTGAAGGTGTTGGCACAGAGCGGGGCGTCATACCTGCATTATCGAACAAGCTGGGCGGTGCTTTTGGCTTAGGCTTGGATGACAATGTGGTCGAGGCCTACAGGTTTATCGCCGCAAATTTCGAACCCAATGACAGCCTCTTCCTGTTCGGTTTTTCAAGAGGAGCAACTACCGTTCGTAGCTTAGCTGGGCTAATCCACCATGTGGGTATTTTGAAACGCGAGAACCTCCATCACGAAAGCAAGGTCATGGATGAGTATCGCAATAAGCAATCCTCGTCTCGGGAACGCGCTCTCTTCGAACGGAATGAATGCCATGATATGGGCGATAACAAGCCAATAGCCTTTCTCGGCGTATGGGACACGGTTAAAGCTCTTGGACTGCCTGACTTTTTACCGAATGCAAATCAGTGGAATAAAAAATATCATTTTCACGACTTGTCACTGGTTCCAGCCATAAAAGCCGCGCGGCATGCAGTCTCTTTAGATGAAGACCGGAATATGTTTCCGCCGACCCTCTGGAAAAGCTCTGCGATAGATGAGGCGAATGAGAAAGCTGAGATCAAAAACGTCTTCCAACAAAAATGGTTTTGCGGTGATCACGGAGGGGTTGGCGGAGGAATGAAGGATGGGCGCTTATCGAACATCGCACTCCTTTGGGTCGTTGAGGGTGCGCGCGAAGCAGGCTTAGCGATGAGAGAACCAGCATTGAAACACTTCAAGGACGGTTGCGAGCGACCGGAAAACATCATCAGGCTAAATGAAAAGCCCAAAACATCCTGGTTCAACCGACTACCCTATTCCTTGGGAGGATATTCAGCGAGAAAAGGGCTTCAAAGCGAGAATGACTTGCACGCCTCTGTAAACAAGCGCACAGAAGCACTACCTAAATATACGCCACTTGCGTTGTCGAAGCTGGCCGACAACAATAAAATGCTTAGTTAGGAATTTGAGAGATGGTTTTTATCTTTAAAGACATTGCCATAAATATATTGCCAGGCTTCAAATTCAGTACATCAGCTGCGAAGAGAGAAATAAAATTTTCTGATGCGGATAAAAAATCCGCTTGGCAAATTTATGTCGAGCTCGCAACGCGCATCTCAACACAAGCCCTACATGAGGATGAAGGGACAGAAGAAGCAGCCCTATCCAGTCTTCACACCTTGTTTCAAGACCTTCGCAAAATCATTCGAGAAAATGGCCCTGAAGCGGTTGAATCTGCACGAATTGGCGTATTCGTGCTCAACATTGTCCTACGCCCCTTCATGGCACGGTGGCATAAGATAGTCTCCGCAAGGACCCTGACTGACGTTGAGCGAAAAGTCTTCCGAGAAGAGCTGAAGGAAATTCAAAGATCTCTCAAAAGCTATGCAACCGAGCTGCTCAAACTTTTAGAGATTGGAGATGACAAAACTCTGCTCGGTGAATTTTGAAACAATACTATATAGAGCGCAAGTCTGTTTATTTCATCAAAAGCTCTATTAAGGTATCTGGTCTGAACCATCTCCTGAATAATGACTCCGCCGATCAGCCTCCACCAACCAGGCCTCAATATCAAGATTGACCAGAACCGCGTGACCTGCCTGCATTTCGACCAATAAATGAGGGTCACCTTGCCGATCGAACTCGATTGTTCGCCATGCTGAAATCTGGCGACCATCTGTTGTCAGGAGCGGGCCGCGATAGTTGAGATCAGGATCAAACCATCGCACGCCATCAACATCGACCTGCACGATCGACCCATCTTCAAGAACGTTTACATCTCTGACAGCGCCGACTGGAATGCCGCTACTGGTTGTGACAGACACGCCCTCCGCCAGTGACAAGCGCTGGATGGTTCCCATGAGCCCGCCTGCATACAGAGTATCTTCGCCTGAAAACGCCAGCTCCTGTATCGGCGCTTGCCCGATCAAAGTCTCTCCGCCGTGCAGCAATTGCCCCGTCGCCGCATCATGGATCGCAACCATACCTTCAGCCGTGATCGCGAGTTTTCCTTCATTAGAAAACGCCATAGCGCGCGGGGCCAGAACGGTTTGTTCCATCCAAACAACGTCATCCGTGTCCAAACGCCAGACAGCAACTTTTCCGATTTGCTCCCCAAACGTTAACGGCCACCACGAAATCGCCATCGATCGACCATCAGGGGAGAAACTAACCGAACGCGGCCGATAGCCTTCAGGCGGTGACGGAAACCGCCTTGTATCTACGTTCCGATCAGGCGTAATCTGATGAACAATAATCTCTCCATCACGCTGACTCACAATTCTATTGTGCGACGCCGTCATAACATCACCCAATTCCCAGTTCAGTCGTTCGGGATCACTGTCATTTGGAAATAGAAGATGGTCATCATTGAGCCCAATGAGTTGATCATTCCAAACCGTCCATTTGTTCGCAGAAGGCAGGGCCGTCGCCAGCACGCCGGGTGTGACGGGATCCCATAATTTTAGCCATCCATCGCTACCAGCGCTAAGGAGACCGGACTCAAGCCAGGCAAGCTCCCAAACGCCGCCGACAACGGCAGAAAATCGGTCTTCACGATCACCCCAATCGAAATTGAAAATATCAATATCGCCCGCGCTGGTCCCCGCTGCCAGCAATGTCCCATCCGGGGAAAAGGCCACTGACGCTCCATTTTCTTCTAAAGGAGAGTCCCACAGAAGCGTGAGATCCGGAATGGACCAAAGGGCAACGCCCCATCGCTCAAATGCCGCCGCAAGATAACGCCCATCCGGTGAAAAGGCGAGTGCGTTGACTGCCCGCTCCCCTAGCTCATCCGGTATCTTTGGAGGCATGCCAGGATCCAGCCATATCTTGACTGCCCTATCTGTCTTTGTAGCAGCAACAGCAAACATGCCTTTATGGCTCGAAATATCGGCAATCGCGGCTTCAAGATTATCAACGAGAGTAAGGGATAGATCTTCCAAGATCAGCCGAAAAACGCGCCCATCCGCGCCCCCCATAATCAGCTGGCCATCCATCGCTTCCAGTTTCGTTGGAAAAAGCCCCTCGAAATCATTAAACAATGGGGCTGCACACATGCAATCCATGTGCGCTGTCCATACGCCATCATCCGTCAAGACGTAGAGAGTTGGGTCCAGAATCGATAAATCCCAGACCCGCTCTGCCCCCGGCAATGGAATGACCCCATGATGCGTCCCGTCTTTCCCGATGACAACAATGCCGGGATCGGAACGTTGTAAATCGGGGTAGAAGAATGTTGATCTATCTTCTGAAACAGCCAGTGTTTGGACGGCTTCCGTAGCTTTCGCGATATGACCCCGCAGTGCGCGATTGTCGGACATAACATCAAGCAGGGCCCTCACCGCTTCACGGGTTGGTTCTGAACGCACCGCACTCATGGCACTCTTCATCGCGATGGGCATGTTTTGCAACCGTGATGTGGCAGCATATTCGCGCGATTGAGAGACCTTGAGCGCTTGCTCAAGGTTGGCATTGCTACGAAATAGCCCAACCGCGCTATATACTGAGGCTGCCAGTAAAATCGCCATGATGCTCGCTGCGGACCACGCGACGCGTTGATTACGCCGCCGGAGTTTCCATTCAACCCCCGAAAGCTGATTTGGGTCTTGGTCCTCAAGGCGAGCGACAATCGCATTCACGCCGGCTCGGTAAACGGGATCGCTGAGACTCTGAGTCGTATCGGCTTTGAAGCTTCGCATGTCCAACCAAAGCGGCAGGCCGGAAAGATATGGCTTCAAATTGGGTGGTAGAGCCGTGGTTTCAGACCAATTAATTGTTTGACCATCTTCGCTAAGTGCGATGACGCCACTTGTTAGAACGATGATAAGCTGCTCAACCCGCGCCAAATCTCCACACCAGACATCGATCTCTTTACGCACCCAATCGGAGTCAGCACTATCGGGCGAAGCGAGGAGAACGAGATGAGACGAGCCTTCTAGAGCATCTTGGATCGTCTGTGATAAATCATAACCGGGTCGTATATGCTGCTCATCACGAAAAATCCGACGCGGCCTCTGCAAGGGCGATTTCGCATAGCGTTTTACATGAACTTCAAATTCGGCCGCAAAATTGCTTTCGCTCGCATGGCGGTAAGAAATGAAAGCATCATATTTCGATTTCATTCTTTAGAGGAGACCCTTTGCGTCCATCTTCACGATGAAAGAATGACTAACCCCTAGATCATGATACAGTTCTTGGCGAGTAGAACAAAAGTCAAACTATCCTTATCAGACCAGAACTGAAATCCTTTAGAAAAGCGAAGATGTTTGCAAAGCCTGTTGGAGACAGCGACACGACTAAAAACTGAACTACGCAGGCCGTTGTTCCATCATGGTTTGGGAAACTTGGAAATGGCGCACCGGGGAGGATTCGAACCCCCGACCCCTAGATTCGTAGTCTAGTGCTCTATCCAGCTGAGCTACCGGTGCGTCTGAGGCGCAGGCTTTAGTCCTGTGGTTCGCCCGCTGCAACCCTTTAATCTGCTGAATCACAGATGGCGCGCATAGTATCGAACGGCCACGCCACTGGCGTAAGCCTCTTCACCGATGGGTCTGAAGCCTTGCGCGAGATGGAAGCGGTGGCTGCCGGGATTATCAGGGCGAGTATTGACCTCGCAGGCGATGGTTCTGAACCCCTGCTCGCGCGCGAACTGCATTACATCGTCATAAAGCACTTTTCCCAGACCCTGACGCTGGGCCTTGGCGCCGATGATGACCCGGTCGATGTATAAGAAGGAAGCCAATTCTTTGCTGAGCCAGTCGACATTCTTATGCCGATAGGACCCATGGCCATCATAGGCAAAGAGACAGACTTCGCCGTCTCGGAGTTGCTGTGCATAATCTGACACATTGACCAGATTCTCCAGCCCCTCTTCGTCCAATGGCGAGAGCCAATGGACGAAGGCCTCATTGTTCCGCAGGATCGTCGGGAGGTGGGATGCCTCAATAGGAGAAGGCATCATGCCGCGGCCAGAACACCTCGCGTCAGCGCGCGCGCCACAGCGCGCGCCGCGGCAGACCCTAGATCTGACAATTCTGCAGGACCTTGAACAGAGAGGTTGCCCACCGAGAGCGCGAAAATCGTATCGCCATCCAACGGCGTGTGAGACGGCTGAACGGACATGGCCAGACCGTCCTGTGCCATGATCGCAACGCGTTTCAGATCAGAGGGCGAGAGGACCGCATCCGTCGCGACCGCCCCAATCACCGTATTCTGCCCGGCGCGAGCAAAACGGCTGAGTTTTGTGTCTTGGGGTTCAGACCATTCATAATCAACGGGTGGTTTTTGGCTGCCAAATTCACTTTGGCGTTCATAGATCCAGGCATGCGGTACGCGGGTGCCGGGCTGGAACGGTGATCCCACAGGGTTGGCCGCAATCATGGCCATAACAGTCACGCCATTGACTCTTTCGGTCGCAACGCCAAAGCCGCCCGGATAATTACCCGCCGTTGCACCATAACCGGCACCGACCGCTCCCTCACCTGTTTCATGGGAGACAGCACCGAGCGCTTTTTGACCCAGTTCCAGGTAGGGCGGATGCCCGCCCCAGTCTTTGTCGCCGCCATTCGCATTATCGAAGAGGATGGCAGAAGGGACGATGGGAGACACAGGGATAGGTGGTGGGCCCGCCACAAAGCCAATACCCTTACGACCCAACTCCCGACAGACTCCGTCAGCCGCTGCCAGACCGTAGACAGATCCCCCCGATAAAACGATGGCATGCACCCGATCCACAAGGCCACCCAAGGCCAGCGTATCCGTTTCACGGGTACCGGGACCGCCGCCGCGAACATCGACAGCGCAAAGCGCGGGTTCATCAGGCAAGATGACGGTAACACCCGTCTTGACCTTGGCATCATGCGCGTGGCCGATTTTGAGTTTTAGGTCGGCTATAAATTGCGGATCGGAAGACATGGGAACCGCATAGGCCGCGAAATGAGGGGGCGCAATATAGAGAGGGCTGTAGCGTTAAGCGGGGGAAACTTGACAGGGGGCCTCTAATTGCCCAATTTCAACATGTTCGTCTCTTTTTCTCGTCTCCTTTCGAAGAATGGAACCGAACATAAGGCGGCAGGGTGGCACTCCTGCCGCCTAACTTTTTGGGAAAATGCTTTTTCGATTACGCTTTCTGATGCAGCGACGTCAGCGTTGCGTGATCAATTTCGCTCACGAAATCATTCATCAGGTCGGCTTTACAGCGATTTTTTGAGACCGACCGGCCAATCTTCTGCGGAATGGTTGTCTTGCAGGACTTTTCCGCACGACGGTCGAGCGCGGCATAGAGTTTGACGGCGCCCTCTTCTGTCTCCAACATGGCCATCGGAACTGTAACCGTAACAGTCTCACCATAGGCGGTTGCGCTGACTTTTGTTTTTTCACCATCTGCCGCCATCGCACTGATAGGCAAAAGCATTGCGGCTCCCAGAAGCGCAGCACTCGCCGCACGCGCAGCATTAAGGGATAGGGTTGTTTTAAGGGTCATGGTCTCTCTCCTTTTCTCGTCTCCATGAAGGGTCCAACCGCATGGCACTGCGTTCAAACCTTAAACTCGCATAAGACGACACTTGTCGTAAGTAAAGTGAATTTATTGTTATACGATAAGAAACATTTCTGACATGCGCTTTGGAGGATCAAATGCTTGAAAGATCGGCATTATCTTCTAAGTATCTTCGGCTCGCGCAATTCGCTTATGGAATGCGCGTCTCTTTGACCGGATGCAGGACATCAACATGCAGAAATTCCCCATGACACCGGAAGGTCACGCCGCTCTCGAAGCCGAGCTGAAAACCCTGAAAACCGTGGAACGCCCGGAAATTATTCAGGCGATCTCTGTGGCGCGCGACCATGGCGACCTGTCTGAAAATGCGGAATATCACGCCGCCAAAGAAAAGCAGGGCTTTATTGAAGGGCGGATCCAGGAACTTGAGTCCAAACTCTCGCTGGCCCAAGTCATCGACACGTCCAGCCTGAGCGGAGAGAAAGTCACGTTCGGGGCGCAAGTCAAAATCGTCAATGAAGATACGGACGAAGAGTCAGAGTATCAGATTGTTGGTGAAGACGAGGCCGATGTGAAACAGGGCAAGATTTCAAATACGAGCCCTATCGCCCGTGCAATGATGGGCAAAGAAGTTGGCGATGTGTTTGAGGTGATCGCACCCGGCGGCTCTAAAGGGTATGAAATCCTCGAAATCGGTTATCCGTAAGACAGGCAGGGTCGCGGGAAACGCACTCCATGCGTGTTCTCAGCGTTTCTGATCCTCGACGCGGTATTGAAAATCAGGCGATCGGTCTGGCCGAGGCGATTTGCCGTGAAGCGGGTCATGATTGCGAGCATCAGCATCACACAATTTTCCATGGATCGACCTTTGCGGCCCTTCCACCACAATTCCAACTGATTGCCCGGCGAAACTACGGTCTTCCCGACGCCGACCTCATTATTGGATGTGGGCGGCAGGCGATTGCGCCCTTGCTCGCCACACGGCAGGCTAACCCGCGCCCCTACACGGTTTATATCCAAGACCCGCGGATTGAGCCCTCCCGTTTTGATTTGGTCGTTATGCCAACCCATGATGGCGAGGATGGTGCTTTTGTCGAGACCATGATCGGCTCGCCCAACAGGGTCACGCGCGAGCGCATCATCGCTGAAACCCTGCATCATGCGGAGCGGCTATCCGCCCTGTCTTTCCCGCGCGCCATGATCGCCATTGGCGGCCCCAGCAAACGCCATGACCTGACCGAAGAGGATGTGATACAGCATTTGCAAGCCGCAGAAATGCTGCGTCAGCAAGGCTATGCCCTCCTCATCACAACATCGCGGCGCACGCCAGACCCTGTCCAGCGGCAATGGGAGTCTTTCGCCGAGGGCCAGTCTGATATCTGGCTCCACAGGCCGGATGCTCTGGGTGACAATCCCTACTTCGCCTTTTTAGGCGGCGCAGACATTCTCTTGGCGACAGAAGACAGCACCAATATGCTCACAGAACTCTGCGGGACAGGCAAACCCGTCTTTCGCCTGCCCATGTCAGGGAATGCTGGAAAGTTTGAGACACTCTATGCCGACCTAAAAGCGCGTTGCCATGTTGTGCGATGGGACGGGAACCCTGATCGCCCGTCTTATGCGCCTTTGGATGAAACAAGCCGAGTTGCGCAGGCGGTCATTGCGCGGTTTCGGTCAGGCCGTATGATGAACTGATCGCGGATAATTCCCGTTTCGTTCACAGGAATGGGAAGCCGCTATGCTTGCGAGCGACAGCCTGCGGCATTACTTTATGGGTTATTACGAAAGGTATCATCATGAGCGAGACCATTCATCACCCGGTTCTGATTATTGGCTCCGGTCCTGCGGGCTATACGGCCGCTGTCTATGCCGCCCGCGCCCTGCTTAAGCCTGCCATTGTAGCGGGCCTGCAGCCCGGCGGACAGCTGACCATTACAACAGACGTCGAGAACTATCCGGGCTTCCCCGAAATTATGGGGCCGGAACTGATGGAAAAGTTCAAGGAGCATGCTCTGAAATTCGGCACCGAATTCTATGAAGACATTATCATCGAGGTCGACTTCTCCGTCCGCC
>JBCBGR010000025.1:0-16771 GCA_038526555.1 Pseudomonadota bacterium | reverse complement strand
AAGAACTTCAGGGATTGATCCTGAAGCTCGGTCTGGATGCGTTTAATCACGCTCCCAAATGATCTGGCCATTGACCATCGTCATCACAGGTTCCGTGTCCATCGGATGAATATCTGGATCGAGCATATCCTTGTCGAAGACTGAGAAGTCGGCCTTCTTTCCAACTTCAATCGACCCCAATTCATTCTCTTGGAAAGCAGCATAGGCGGGCCAGAGCGTAAACATTTTCAGTGCTTCCTGCGGGCTGACCCGTTGCTCCAAATTCCAGTTCTCATTGGAATAGCCTTTCAGGTCTGTTCGGCTCATCGCGGCGTGGAATTCAATGCGAGGATCACCGACCTCGACGGGCGCATCGGACCCGCCCGCAATTCTGACACCACTATCCAGTAGCGCGCGCCAGGCATAAGCACCGCCCAACCGGTCCGGGCCTAATCGATCAACAGCGAAATGAAGATCTCCAATGGCGTGGCTCGGCTGCATGGATGGGATCACACCCAATTCATTGAAGCGGGCAATATCGACGGGGTCGAGAATCTGGCTGTGTTCAATGCGCCAGCGAGGCTCTTCCACTTCCCATTCAGACTTTGGAACAGTCGAAAAGGCTTCTTCATACCAATTGAGGACGGCCTTATTCCCCATGTCACCAATGGCATGTGTGTTGACCTGAATCCCGTTTCTGAGTGCGGATTGATAAATGGGAATAGCGTTGGCGCGTGTTAGCGTCATCAGCCCCCGATTATTCAGATCATCGCTATAGGGGGCGAGAAGGGCTGCCCCGCGCGATCCGAGTGCGCCATCCGCGTATAGCTTGATCGCGCGTGTCACAACGATATCGGCATCTGGGGATAGTCCACCTTGCATGGAGTCCACATTGCTTTCCGGTTTGGGGGCAAAGACGCCAACAGAATTGTAGACGCGGATTTTGATATCGCCTTCATTCGCTAGACGATTGATGAGCCCAATATCTTCGCCCTGCATGCTCATGGAATGGACATTGGTCCAACCGCGTGAGGCATAGACTTCGGACCCAAGGCGGTAAGCCTTTGCTCTCAAGGCCTCATCATCCTTCGGAATGAGATGCGAAACCAGTCGCTCCGCATTATCGATAAGCATCCCGGTCGGTTCACCCGTGTCACCGAGATTGATAGCGCCGCCTTCAGGACTTTCGGTGGATCCATCAATGTCAGACATGGACAATGCGAGACTGTTGACGACAGCCGCATGGCCGTCCGCCCTGACAAGAATGACAAGATGCGCATCTGTCGCCGCATCAAGATCATAACGATTAGGGAAGCGTTCTTCCGGCCAGAAGGTTTCAATCCAGCCGCGGCCGACGACGGTCTCGCCAGCAGGAACGTCTTCGGCAGCATTACGAACAACCTCCTGCAACTCAACGATGGACTGGACACCACTCAGGTCGAGTTCAATCTCGCGTTTTCCGATACCGTCCAAATGCGCGTGAGCGTCAGTCAGCCCTGGGTAAAGTGTATGACCTGCCAAGTCATATGCTTCTGAACCATCCGGACACCATCCTTCAGACGCTGATCCTGCATAGGCAATGCGGTCATTCTCAACGACGATCGCATCAACGCGCGGCTGTGCGTCATTCGCGGTATGGATAATGCCACCGCTAATGCACAAAGAAGCGCTATCGTCTGGCGAAGGTGAGGTTACGTTATTACAGGCTGTCAGTAAGAGTGCTGACGCGAAAGGAATCGTCGATAATCTGATCATTCCAATGGCTTAGACAGATTGGATTAGCCTGTCAGCCCGATTATGGACGTTGGCCTTTTGTACGACGCTATGCGGCAGCGGGGGAGATGGACCGCGCTTCACCGAAAAGGACATCCTCAAACGCCTGCGTCAGGCCAGCTAGCTTGATAGGCTTACCGAGAGAGGCATTCATACCAATGTTCCGGCACAGACGCGTTTGCTGATATTGTGGGTCAGCCGTCAAAGCGACGATCGGTATGTGCTGAAACGGTGAGGGCGTGCTCCGAATGGCGAGTGTGGTTTCGATCCCATCCATGACTGGCATGTGGATATCCATCAGGACCAGATCGTAAGCCTCACTTTGGAGCTTTTCGAGCGCCTCTTCGCCGTTCAGCGCCGTATCGATGGATTTCACAATCGGCGAGAGCAAGGAACTCGCCACGATGTGGTTGGTCGCATTATCATCAACAATGAGGACGCGTACGTTTTCGAACGGAGATGCCTTTACTTCCTTTTGCGGTGCTGAGGGAGAGTGTGATGTAGCTCGCATATCATCAACGGGCTGAGGCGGAACCGGCTTTCGAGATAGAAAGCTCGTGGGGCTCAGATCATTGAGCGCCTCAACCTTCATTGCATTGCCCTTATGCGGGGCTCTTGGCTCTTGATATGTCTTTTGCGCAGGCGCGGCTTCGATTTGCGTGGGCAAAGTGATCGCAAAGAGAGTGCCTTTGCCGAGTTCCGACGAGACTTTGATCGTGCCGCCCATGAGGTCGACCAGGTCCTTGACAATAGACAGGCCGAGACCCGTGCCACCAAATCGACCTGAAATCGAATTGTCAGCCTGCTGGAAAGGATCGAAAATATGGTCAAGCGCGTCTTTGCTCATCCCGATCCCCGTGTCTTTTACGGCTAGAACAAGTTTCGGGGAAATGTCCGAGTTTGCTGTCGCGAGAACAATCTGAACCTTCCCGCCTTTCGAAAATTTCAGAGCATTAGAGATCAGATTGTTAAGGCACTGCTCATAGCGGTAGCTATCAAGCTTCAGAGTTTCCGGTACATTGTCGTGGATGTTGCAGGTCAACAGCGTTCCATCCGCATCCGCCTTGGGCTTCCATGTGCGGTAGACATCGTTGACAAGCTGACGGGGAGAGACCTCCGCCAGATCAAGACTGACTGCTTTTTCAGAAAGCTTGGCGTGTTCCAATGTCCCATCGACAAGGTCGATGACTTTTTCTGCTGAATTCTGAATGAGCGCAAGTTGAGAGCGAACCTCTTCATTGTCACAGTTCTGAACGAGCGCATCAGCCATACCGACAACAGCATTCAGCGGCGTGCGAACTTCGTGCGACATGCGTCCTAAAAAGGCATTTTTATCATTAAGCGCCGCTTCTGCCTTTTTCTGAGCAGCCTTTAATGCGTTTTCTTTCTCTTTAGTCCTCGTGATATCCGTGAAGAAACAGCTCAAGGATCGTGCGCGACCGCCTTCATCGACATTGGGCATAACATTGGATTTGATCCAACGGACATCACCTCTGTCTCCCACAATTCTTATGGTAACCTGTTCTGGCATACAGGTCGCACTGACGCGCTTCAAGACCGTATGAGTCTTTTCTATATCATCGGGGTGCGTGAATTGTCTGAAACCTTCCTGCTTGAGGGCCTCAAACGTTTCAGGCGAATAGAACTCTTGCAGAAAATCTGCAGTAACCTGAAATTCTTTTGTTTTTAGGTTGTAATGCCAATATCCGCTGTCGCCAATCTCAAGCGCTGTGTTCAATGCACGACGTCTTAATTCCTCTTGCGTGATATCCCGCATGAGGATCAGGAACCCATCGTCACGACCCAGGCTCACGCGGATGTCAACGTGACTGCCTGTCGGCGTCACAGCATTGATAATTTGCGTGGCGCGAGTCTGTTTGAGACGCTGATTGGTCAACATGTCCGAGATCAGGGCTTCGAACATCTTTGGATCGCCCTGACCAAAATAGCCTTGGCGGGCCATAATGGCCGTCAGGGCGCCAAGAGACGGGATTTGATCCACGGAAACAGGGGTCATCTGCAAGAGATCAAAGACCTTATCGTCGATGAACTCGATTTGCATATTTTTGTTGACGGCCAAGCAGGCTTCACCCGTGAGATCGGCCAGACGCTTTAACCAGAAATAGTCTTCCTTGCGCCTGACGGACGTCCGACGGTCGACTTGTTCATATTTGTTTATGTCGTTCAAGGGGCGACAATCTCACCTGATCGCGAATATTTATCCTCAACATATGTGGAAAAGTCCAAAGACCGAGTTAACAATGCGCTTTATGGAATTGCTGGTGCCGCGAGAGAGAATTGAACTCTCGACCTCATCATTACCAATGATGCGCTCTACCACTGAGCTACCGCGGCCAGGTAACGAGTTCTGGACCCGTCTTAAGGTCGCGCGCTATAACCCGATGGGTACAGGTTGAAAACCCTTTATGCAGGTCAGGGGCGCGCGCATGGCAGACAAGAAAACGAAGCCGCCAATGAGCCGGGAAGAGCGCTTGGCGGAGCAATTGCGGGCCAACCTTCGGCGCCGGAAAATGGCGGCAAAGAAATCGACAGCGTCAAATACTTCGACGACACAGGAAAGCGCTAAAAAAGACACGTCCCGGTCTTGATTGCGCCGCGCTTGCGTATCATGCGGCGAGATTATGGATAAGATTGTTATTGAAGGTGGATATCCGCTGCGGGGCGATATCCGGATAAGCGGGGCGAAGAACTCTGCGATCAAGCTGATGGTCGTGTGCCTGCTCACTGATGAGCCCGTCACCCTGACCAACATGCCGCGTCTGCGCGATACGCGGTCGATGGGTGGGCTCCTGAAACATCTTGGCGTCAGCGTGGCAGAAGAGGGCGATGATGTCCTTCAACTCTACGCGCCATCGCTAGAACATACAGAAGCGCCGTATGATCTTGTTCGTAAAATGCGTGCGTCATTCAACGTCTTGGGCCCGCTCCTCGCCAGAGAAGGGGAGGCCCGCGTGAGCCTGCCGGGCGGATGCGCCATTGGTGCGCGTCCTGTAGACCTGCATCTGAAAGCGCTGGAGAGCCTAGGCGCGAAGATTGAACTCGAGCAAGGCTATGTTGTTGCTTCAGCGACGCAAGGCCTGAAGGGCGCAGAGATCACATTTCCTTTCGTTTCTGTGGGCGCAACTGAACACGCGATTCTGTCAGCTGTTCTGGCTGAAGGCACGACCGTTTTAAGCAATGCAGCCCGCGAGCCCGAAATTATCGACCTTGCAGATTGTTTGAACGCGATGGGCGCAAACATCAGTGGGGCAGGGCGCTCAGAAATCACCATTAAAGGTGTCACATCACTGTCAGGCACGTCGCATTCTGTTGTGCCTGACCGGATAGAAGCAGGGACTTACGCACTCGCTGCGGCAACGGCGGGTGGCGCTGTTCGCTTGACGCATGTTCGCCATGATCATCTTGGAGCGCTCTGGCCTCTGATTGCGCAAGCGGGCGCACGGGTCAGTTTGGATGATAACAGCGTCCTGATTGAGCGGGGCACAGGGCGGCCGCATCCCGTCGATATTGATACATCGGCCTATCCTGGCTTTCCGACGGATCTGCAGGCGCAATTCATGGCATTGATGGGCATTGCCGATGGTGTCTCGATCATTCGTGAGAATATCTTTGAAAATCGTTTCATGCACTGTCCGGAATTGGCGCGCATGGGCGCAGATATTACTGTTCGCGGGCGAGAGGCTATTGTGAAAGGCGTGCCGAATTATGTGGGTGCGCCCGTCATGGCAACCGATCTGCGGGCGTCCGCGAGCTTGATCAATGCAGGGCTCGGCGCGCGTGGTGAAACCCACATTTCCCGCGTCTACCACCTCGATCGCGGGTTTGAGCATATTGAAGTGAAACTGGGCCAGTGTGGCGCCCGCATTCGACGCGTTGCAGATGATTAGCAAGCATGGCAGGGGGTGCGCATGCTAAAGCTCATTGCAAACGATGCGGATGATCTGAAAATTCTCGCCAGCGCGCTACAGGACGCGATCCTGCGCGTGGGTGATATTCGCTTTGATCCTGTGGCACGTGCGGTCTCTCTTCGCGTCTCCCGTTATCGTCACGAAAGCGGTGTGAAAGAGCGTATTGAATGTGGTGTGCGTATTGATGGTGTGATGTCGCTGCAAAGTCTGGGTGTTTCGCGCGACAATAAAGACGCTTTCATGGTCATCCTCGATGCCGTGTTCGAAGAGACTGACGCGCCTGCGGGTCAATTAGACATTATGTTGGCAGGCGGCGGCGCGTTGCGTGTGTTGGTGGAAGGGCTAGATGTTTTACTCGCTGATGTGGGTGAACCCCGCGCCACGACGTCTGAACCGGATCACGATCTGACATGACGGAGGAGACAGACTTCGACGCTGGCGAACACTACATCGCCGAGTTGCACATCGATGATGACAGTCTGCCGATCACATCTGTTGAAATGCAGCATGAGCGGCGTGTCGCGATTTTCGACCTGATTGAAGATAATCAATTCCGACCGCTCGACTCAGCCAATGGACCCTACATGGTCCGACTATCCTTGGAAGAAGGCCAGCGTTTGCAGTTTGATGTCAGCACGACGATCGGTGTGCCGCGAGGGCAGTTCAACGTGTCACTCGTTCCATTCCGGCGGATTATCAAAGACTATTTTTTGATCTGTGAAAGTTACCACAATGCAATCCGCACAGCGACGTCTGCGCAGATTGAAGCGATCGATATGGGGCGCAGGGGGCTTCATAATGAAGGATCTAGGCTTTTGACTGACAGTATGAGAAATCAGGTTGAGCTCAGCTTTGATACGTCACGACGCATATTCACTCTGATCTGTTCCTTGCATAGGCGATCCACATGAGCGGCCTTATCCTCTTTGTCTGCCAGCTCAACATGGTGCGTTCGCCTATGGCAGAAGGTCTGGCGAAGAAGAAGGGCTTAAACGCCGTGTCCTGTGGGATGCGTCCTAGTGGTTCGAATGAAGCCGACGACCTCATGGTGGCGGTCATGCGGGAAGTCGGCGTGGATATGAGCGCCCATCAACCCCAATCCTTGAATGATGTATCCGAACGGGTGTTTGACCGTATCATCACCTTCTCAGACGATAGTTTTGAGGCGTCCAAGGCGATTTTCAAATCGCACCCGAAGATCGAGCTTTGGTCGATTCCCATGCCGCCTGCGGGCGCCTACGATATTCGGGCGATTATGGATTCCTATCGGTCCATCCGGACGATTATCAGTAATCGCATTGAAAAAATGGCAGGTTAAAGCCTATTTTGCGCCGTAGTTTTGGCGGCTTGGCTGTATTTTTTCTTTAAGGTCTTAGCAAACTCCCTATATAGCGCGCTTCGTAAACGCTGAGAGAACAGCATTAAAAGGATAGGTTTTGGCCAAAGAAGAACTGCTCGAATTTGAAGGCGAAGTCGTTGAACTTCTGCCGAACGCGACATTTCGCGTGAAACTGGTGAATGATCATGAGATTATCGCGCATACCGCAGGCCGTATGCGCAAGAACCGGATTCGAGTGCTGGCTGGCGACCGCGTCACGGTCGAAATGACACCTTATGACCTGACCAAAGGTCGAATCACGTACCGGTTTAAGTAATCGGTCTCTTCCGTCATGCCGAATGACGGTTTCATCCTTGCCAGTGCGAGCCCCAGACGGCTCGACCTCCTTGCTCAAATCGGCGTCAAGCCTGATGCCGTTGTGCCTGCAGACATCAATGAAGATCCTGTACCTGGTGAACTTCCCAAACCTCACGCCCGCCGTCTGGCTGAAGAAAAAGCGCTGAAAGTGTCTGAAGCTCATGTGGGCCAGATCATTCTGGCGGCCGATACTGTCGTGGCGGTGGGGAGACGCATTCTGCCCAAGACGATGGATGTGGACGAAGCGCGGGCGTGTCTCACTTTGATGAGTGGGCGTTCTCACCGGGTTTTCACCGGAGTCTGTGTGATCGATGCGGATGGCATCTCCCGCTCAAAAGTCAGCGAAAGTCGGCTGAAAATGAAACGCCTATCGGATGAAGAGTTGGAAGCTTATCTCGATAGTCGAGAATGGCACGGCAAGGCAGGCGGTTATGGCATTCAGGGCAAAGCAGGCTTGTTTATCAGCCACCTGTCTGGATCTTACACAGGGGTTGTCGGGTTGCCACTCTATGAAACGGGCGCATTGCTGAAAGCGTCTGGGTTCGAATTATGAAGCGGCGCGTCGTTATCGAAGAGGCCATTGGCGAGACGCGTGCGGCGGTTTATGAAGGCCGCAAACTCGTTGAACTCCATCTGGATCGCTGGTCGGATTTCAACAAGCCCCGCATAGGGGAGCAATGGTGCGGCCAAGTTAAAGCGATTGATCCATCCATCGGCGGTATGTGGGTCGACCTCGGAAAAGGCCCTGACGCGCTTCTATCGTTCAAAGGTCAAAAGGACATGCCACGCCTGACAGAAGGTGAGCGGGTAGATTTAATCATCGCCAAGGAGGCCATCGCAGAGAAGGGGCCTGTCGTCCGCTATGCAGGCCCGCCGTCCAAGGAAAAGCCGGGTTCCGTGAAGCTGTTGTCCCTGATTGAGCGATTACAAAAACGATTTGAGGGTTTGACCGTGGCTGAGGCCCCTGTCGGTGCGATTGATGACGCGACCGAACGCGTTCTCGCCATTCCGGGCGGTGGCACACTCACCATCGACCAGACGCAGGCTTTGATTGCCATCGACATTGATAAGGGCGGCGCATCCACAGTGATGGACTGTAGCGTCGCTGCTGCCAAGCTAGTGATGGCTCAGCTAAGGCTACGCGGACTGGGTGGTCTGGTTGTGATCGACTTTCCAAACTTGCGTCAACCAAAACAGCGTTCAACGATTATCCGTATCATGGAGGAGCTTGCAGAGGCTGATCCGGCGAGTGTGCGGGTGGCGCCTTTCTCGCGCTTTGGAGTCGTCGAAATGACTCGCGGCCAAGATGGTCCGTCACTGGATGCGCAGATGAATGATCGTTTCGGGCAGCCAACGCCAGAGACACAATCTATCCGCGCGCTTCGCCGTCTCGAACGCGAAGCGAAAGCCTCAGCAGGAGCCAAGATGACATTGACAGTCCCTCAGCCTATCCTTGAGTGGCTGGAAAAGCCACCCTTTGACTGGCGAACGCCAATGACGGAACGCTTAGGCGCAAGATTTGAGGTGCAAGCTGGCGAAAGTTTGGATGTGAAGGGGGATCGTTGATGGCGACTTGTCCGATTTGCCGCAAGAAAGAGGCAACAGCAGACTTCAAACCCTTCTGTTCCAAGCGCTGCGCCGATATCGACTTAGGCCGCTGGTTTAACGGCGGCTATGCCATTCAAACCGAAGAGCCCGCGCCGATCAGCGATATCGTACCGGATGCGGCGAACGATTAACGGAGCGCTTCAAAAGGTTGTTTGGCATCACAAAAGAACGCGTCATGGCCGTATCTTTGCTCGGCTGTCTGGATCGCATCGCTGGTCAGATATGAAAACGCGCTGACTTTTGTCCCGTCCTGATGGTAATCCCCCACCAGCGCTCGGCTGATCTGATCCGCCGGGACACAGACCCAGTCGACAATTTCCCGAAGGTCTCCTTTGAGTGGGCCGTCCACGAACCACCCCGAGCGCTCCCCATGGACATAGTTTCGGTCGGGGCGATGAATGTGGCGATTCTCCGCTGCGTAGACTGTGTGAATTTCGTGTGTTCGTTCGTCAGGAGACGCGCACCAATGAGACAGGCATTTCTTCGCCTCTGGATCAATGTCTTCTAACGCGTAGAGCACTTCGGGGAGCCAAGAGACCCAAAGCGCGCGGTCCCGCAGATTATGCTCGGCGCAGAGCGCGTAAATCATCTCCTCAAACCCGGCATCCTTCACGTCGATCAGGATTTGGCACTCTCGGTTGTCGTGTGCTGAGATGGCTTCAAACAGCTTACGGGCTGTCGGCATATAGGCGAAGTCTCCGCCAAGCAGCCCTAACTCGGCGGCTCTTACGTCACAGATTTTAGCGAGCGTGCTATCTTCCGTTCTCGCCGCTTCATCATGCGTGATCAACGGTGTCCCGCACCGCGTCATGCGAATGTCGAATTCAATCTGACGAACCCCAAAGTCCAGAGCATTGATCAACCCATCCATTGTGCTTTCACGATCAGAAAACCCGCGAAACCGGTGAGATATAAGTTGATCGAATAACGCCATAGGGCTGGCATATGGGATTTAAGGGAGAAGGGGAATGGTGCCCGAACCTGGATTTGAACCAGGGACACACGGATTTTCAATCCGTTGCTCTACCAACTGAGCTATTCGGGCCTCGTTTCCGAGTGCGCGTCTATAGGCAGGCGAGTCCCGCCTGTCCACACTGTTTCACTGCTTAAAACAGCTATACGCATATACATCTTAGAGGGTTAGATCGTCCACAAAAGAGCATGTCTGCGTCTTAACCTTTTCGACAATTCATGGCAGGGGCGTGACATGTCAGAACTCTCTCAAAGTCAACGTGACCATCGCGATATGGCCAACGCTATCGCGGCACTCTCCATGGATGCGGTGCAACGCGCCAATAGTGGCCACCCCGGCATGCCGATGGGGATGGCGGATGCGGCCACAGTCCTGTTTTCCAAGTTCCTGAAATTTGATCCGAGTAATCCGGATTGGGCAGACCGCGACCGTTTCATTCTGTCGGCGGGTCATGGCTCCATGCTGATCTACAGCCTTCTGCACCTTACGGGTTATAAGGCGGTCACGATGGACCAGATCCGGAACTTCCGTCAGCTTGGGTCCATCACGGCGGGGCATCCGGAATATGGCCATGTTCCTGGCGTGGAAACAACGACCGGACCATTGGGGCAGGGCATTTCCAATGCGGTCGGCTTCGCGATCGCAGAACGTCATTTGAATGCGCGTTACGGCGATGAGCTTGTCGATCACTATACTTACGTGATCGCGGGCGATGGCTGTCTGATGGAAGGCATTAGCCAGGAAGCGATTAGTCTTGCTGGGCATTTGGCGCTGAATAAGCTCATCGTGCTTTGGGACGATAATGAAATCACGATTGATGGGGCGGTGAGCCTCTCTGATTCGACCAACCAGAAGAAACGGTTTGAAGCGTCCGGTTGGAAAGTCATCGAGATTGACGGTCACAACCCGCAGCAAGTGGCGAGCGCCCTACGCCGTGCGCAAAAGTCTGACAAACCGACTATGATTGCTTGCAAGACCACCATCGGAAAGGGCGCGCCAACAAAGGCGGGCTTGAATAAAGCCCATGGCTCACCGCTCGGCGATGAAGAGATTGAGGGCACACGCGAAGCGATTGGCTGGTCTCATGCGCCGTTTGAAGTGCCAGAGCATGTTTACAAGCTCTGGAAACGTCCGGGTCGACGTGGACGGAAGGCACACCGAGAATGGAAAGAACGCCTGTCAGCGTCTGATCACAAGGCCGAGTTTGAACGCGCCATGTCCGGTGAATTGAATGCGGGCTGGCAAGAGGCGTTTCAGGCTTACAAAGACAGTGTCGCCTCTGAACAACCCACACTAGCGACACGTGTAGCATCAAATAAAGCGCTTATCCCGCTGACAGAAGCGTTGACAGACATGATGTCGGGCTCTGCCGATCTGGAAGGGTCAAACAAGACCAAAACGCCTGCCACGTCAGAGGCGATTCAAGCCGGAACCTATGCGGGTCGCTACATCAACTACGGCATCCGGGAACATGGCATGGCCGCGGCGATGAACGGCATGGCCCTGCATGGCGGGATTATCTCATATTCGGGCTTATTCATGGTCTTCATGGACTATTGTCGCCCCTCTGTTCGTTTGGCGGCGCTGATGAATATCCGTTCGATCTTTGTCGCGACGCATGATTCCATCGGTGTGGGCGAAGATGGTCCCACCCACCAACCGATTGAACACTTGGCGAGCCTTCGGGCGATGCCGAACGTCTACACCTATCGTCCGGCTGACGCGGTTGAGACGGCGGAATGTTGGGAACTCGCGGTTCAACGTGATAATGCCCCGAGTGTTCTCGCTCTGACACGCCAAAATGTCCCTGCTGTGCGTGACGATGCGTCCAAGAACTGGTGTGAACGCGGTGGCTATGTTCTGAAACCCGGCGAAGGCGCGGACGATATCGTTCTGATCGGGACTGGCTCAGAGGTTCATCTCTGCGTCGAGGCTGCGGGTCGATTGGCTGAAGAGGGCATTTCCGCTCGCGTCGTCTCTATTCCTTGTTTCGATATCTTCATGGAGCAGGATGAGAATTATATTCGTTCTGTGCTCGGCAAAGACCTGCCCAAAGTCGCAGTGGAAGCCGGCGTGAGACAAGGGTGGGACGCGCTGATTGGTCGAGACGGTCATTTCATCGGGATGTATGGCTTCGGCGCTTCCGCGCCTGGTGCGCATCTGTTTGATCATTTCGGTATTACCGCTGATGGGGTCTACGAAACCGCGAAGCAGGCACTCGGAAAGTGAAAGAACTCCCGGGAGACGTCTTTGTGACAGGGCAGCTCATGCCCGCTCAACTGCAAGCGCTGGCCGAGCAGGGCGTGATGAGTTTCATCAACAACCGTCCTGATCAGGAAGCGCCGCTTCAGCCCCTGTCGGAAGAACTGGAACAAGCCGCAATGGGCATGTCGCTCGATTATTTCCACATTCCGATGGCAGGCGGGCTGACGCCTGGGCTCATCGAAGCCTCAATCAACGCCTATGAAAATGCGCCGCGCCCGATTGTGGCGTTTTGTGCGTCAGGCATGCGCTCGGCGGCGCTCTGGGCTTTTGCTCATGTCGATCGGATGGGTGTTGATAGCGTTATGGCGGCGTTAACAGGCGCGGGCTATTCACTCGAACAATTGCGGCAGCCTTTGACACAATTCTTGCAGAGACACGAAGGCTAAAGCCAAAGACGACACGTTTATCAGGAGGCCGCATCGATGAGTGGCCGGATACAATCTGCGATAAAATCCCAATATGGGTGGATGGCGCATTATTCGCCGTCGATTTTCTCTCGCGACCTCGTCGCCGCCATTGTTGTCACAATCCTGCTAGTGCCACAGTCTTTGGCCTATGCCTTGCTCGCTGGATTGCCGCCGAAGGTCGGCATTTACGCATCGATCACGCCTCTCCTCGCCTATGCGCTGCTGGGCAGCTCGCGTCAGTTGAATGTCGGACCTACGGCTGTGATCTCGTTGATGACAGCGACGACGATTGCCGAACTGCCAGAGGAGTTGCGTGTCGTCGGAGCCGCAGCGCTCGCGGTGATTGTCGGGGTCATGTTGATTGTCGCCGGGCTGCTCAAGGCCGGATTCCTTATGAACTTCGTCTCGCGGCCCGTTGTTTCTGCTTACATTACCGGGGCAGCCTTTCTTATTATTATCAGTCAGTTGCGGCATATATTTGGCGTTGATGGAGGTGGCCGAACGGCTTTTGCCATGATCACAAATCTTCAAGGCCAGCTCTCGACTCTCAGTGTTGCAACCCTGGTCGTTGGCGCTTTGGCTTTGTTGAGCTTTTACTTGGCAAGAAACAGCTTTGCTTACAGGCTTGTGAAAGCAGGCTTGTCCAGCAAACGCGCCAAAATGGCGTCGCGTATGGCGCCGATTGTGATCATCGCGGTCTTCATCGCCGTCAGCTGGTTCTGGACCCTTGAGGCGAGCGGTGTCGCGATTGTTGGCCCTGTGCCTGGCGGCCTGCCGCCGTTTGATATCCCCTTGATGGAAGAGGGTCTTATACGTGACCTTCTTGTGCCTGCGGCTGTCATCGCGATCGTCGCCTTCGTAGACAGTACATCGACAGCGCAGGAACTCGCAGCCCGAAAGCGCGAATCTGTCAATGCGAATCGCGAACTCTTTGGTTTGGGCGCAGCGAACCTCGCTGCCGGGTTTTCAAGCGGTTATGCGGTCAATGGCTCCATGTCGCGTTCGGCGGTCAATGCGACGGCGGGGGGCGAAACACCTTTGTCCGGGATTATTGTTGCCGCTTTGATGGCGGTGACAGCGGTCTTCCTGACACCCTTACTGACGCCACTCCCGCTCTCTGTTCTGGCGGCACTGATCATTATTGCCTGCCTTAGCCTGCTGGATTTTAAATCCATCTGGCGGACATGGGTCTATTCTCGATTGGATGGGCTCACAGCTGTCGCGACGTTTTTGGCCGTTCTGATGCTCGGCGTTCAGTATGGCGTTTTGGCAGGTGTTGTTTTGGCAATGGCGCTGCATATTCGTACAACAGTGAACCCGCATATGCCGCTAGTCGGTCGTTTCCCGGGAACGGAACATTATCGCGATGCGTCGCGGTTTGTGGTTGAAACCAATGATCAGGTGAAAACGCTCCGGATTGATGAGAGTCTGTATTACGCGAATGCGCGGACGCTTGAGGACCGGGTCGCGGAAATTGTCTCTGAGACTCCAGACATTACTGACCTCATTCTCATGTGCACTGCGGTGAATCGAATTGATGCGTCTGCACTAAGTTCACTCGAGACAATCAATAATCGGCTTCGTGCAGCGAATATCCGGCTTCATTTTTCCGATATGCAAAGCCGGGTGAGGGAGCGTCTCTTCCGGTCGTCCTTCCTCGACCGTTTGTCAGGGCAGATCTTTCTTTCGCAACATGAAGCGATGGAGTCCTTGCAGCCGGAACCAGACTGGTCCTTCCTCGATGATCACATTGATATTCATTGAAGTATGATTGGCTTGCGCCGATCCGTGTCTGCGTCTAACTAGGATTCAAGCAAATCAAAAGGATGCTGTCTGGCGCGACCCGTATTGTTGGGTCTGCGACGCGGCAACCGTGATAGAAAGATAGACCATGCCGGACGATATTCCGTCCGGCTCTGCGGCGGTATCTGAGTCTCCTGACGCGACCAGTGCCTCTTCTAAACCGCAGAGACGGGCAAGGCGACAAGGTGGGCGCTCACGCGGTCACCACCACAAACACGGCCCACGAGGCCGGACCTTTGCTGCCATTGACTTAGGCACCAACAATTGCCGCCTCCTCATCGCCCGCGAAACGCGAGACGGTTTTCGCGTCATTGATAGCTATTCAAGGGTCGTGAAGCTGGGTCAGGGTCTGGCTCATTCGGGCGAGCTTGCCCAGTCCAGCATGGACGCCGCCGTAGAGGCGCTCAAAGTCTGTGCCCGCAAAATGAAAGCTAAGCGTGTCAAACGCTGGCGCTGTGTGGCAACAGAGGCATGCCGCCGTGCAGATAACGGTGCCGAATTCCTGGACCGCGTCAAGGACGAAGCTGGAATCTCACTCGAGGTCATCTCGCCCCGCGTTGAAGCGCGTCTGGCGGTCATGGGCTGTATGAAGCTGATTGACCGGACCAAAGACGTGGCACTCGTTATTGATATTGGTGGCGGCTCAACGGAGCTCTCTTGGGTTGATGTGCGCAAGCTTCGCGATGAAGGCCCGCACAAGATTAATCGTCCGCCCATAAGCGCCTGGTGCTCACTGCCTGTGGGCGTTGTGACTCTATCAGACCGCGTACCAGAACATGATGATCGCGAGAGTTGGTATGCAGACATGCGCGAAGTTGTTCGCGAGGAAATTCGCGCTCAAGATTGCGAGACTCGTTTTACGCGAGCGTTTACAGAAGGTCGTGGCCATTTGATCGGGACCAGTGGGACAATTACGTCGCTCGCCGGTATTCATCTGAAATTGCCTTACTACCAACGCGATAAAGTTGATGGTCTTTGGCTACGCTCACATGATGCCGTCACAGTAGCGCGCCGCATGGCGTCCCAATCGCCCGAAGAACGTGCACAAGAGCCCTGTATTGGGGAAGACCGCGCGAAACTCCTTGTTGCAGGCTGTGCGATTATCGATGTGATCTGCGAAATGTGGCCTTCTAAGATGATCCGTGTCGCGGACAGAGGGCTACGTGAAGGGATGCTGATCGGCTTGATGGGAGCCAATAAATCCTCGCCTCCCGCGACGGAGGCGACCTCATGAGCAACGGCAAAATGAGGGGCGGAAAGCCTACGGGTGAGAAACGCTCTCGGAAAACAAAACCAAAAGCCGATAATGCAACGCGCATGATGACCAAGAAGGTCAAAACCGCGCGCGGCCGGAAGCTCAGCTCCAAACTCTGGATCGAACGTCAGATTAATGATCCTTATGTCCAAAAAGCCAAAGAGCTGGGCTACCGCTCTCGGGCTGCATTCAAACTCGAAGAGCTGGACGATAAGTACAAGCTAATCGGGAAGAACTCGCTCATCGTTGACCTTGGCTGCGCGCCGGGAGGCTGGATGCAGGCGGCTTTTAAACGCGGTGCAGAACGGATTATCGGTATCGATATCCTGCCTGTGGAAGCTGTTCCCAAGGCTGAGATCCTTCACATGGACTTTATGGCCGATGATGCCCCCGACGTCTTGAAAGGGCACTTAGATCGTGCCCCTGACCTCGTTATGTCGGACCTCGCGGCCAACACGACGGGCCATAAGCAGACGGATCATATGAAAACAGTTGCGCTCGTCGAAGCCGCTGCAGAATTTGCGATGGAAGTTCTCGACCCAGGCGGACATTTCGTCACAAAGGTGTTCCAGGGCGGAACAGAAGAAAAGCTCCTCAAGCGATTGAAAGATCGGTTTGAGTTTGTGCGTCACGCCAAGCCGAAAAGCTCCCGAAAAGGATCACCGGAGATATATTTGGTCGCCAAATCCTTCAAGCCTGCCGAATAGGGGTAGCGGGCACGGCTGATCGCTGATAGGGGCGGCTCGCAAATGGAACGGAGGCTCCTCATGGAGATTCGAGAAGGCCTGACCTTCGATGACGTCCTGCTGCAACCCAAGGCGTCCGATATAATACCGGCTCAAGCGAAGCTGCAAACGCGGCTGACGCGCGGTATCACGATGAATGTGCCGCTGCTCAGTGCGGCTATGGATACCGTCACGGAAGCCAAGCTGGCCATTGCCATGGCGCAGATTGGCGGGATCGGTGTGATTCACCGCAATCTCTCGATTGAAGAGCAAGCCGAAGAAGTCCGCCGCGTGAAGCGATACGAATCCGGCATGGTCGTCAATCCTGTGACCATCGGACCGGATGCAACGCGCGGTG
>JBCBGR010000024.1:0-16789 GCA_038526555.1 Pseudomonadota bacterium | reverse complement strand
CCTCATTGAGGAAGACGGTCTGCGCATGCTGCTGGAAGTCGCGATTGGTCTTCTTACGGAAGCCATGGCCTTCATCCATCGCCATCAAGAACCACGCCGTCACATCATTGGCTTTAACGGCTTCAAAGATTTGCTCAGATTCCGTGTAAGGTACACGCGGGTCATTATAGCCCTGAATAATGAAAATCGGCTTGTCGATTTTCGACGCATTTTTGAGCGGGCTGATCTCATCAAAGAAGGCTGAGATTTCCGGATCCCGCTCATCACCATACTCTGCGCGGCGAAGATCACGACGGTACCCCTTCGTATTTTTCAAGAATGTCTTGAAGTCAGAGATACCAACAATGTTGATGCCGCCGGCCAGACGGTCACCATAATCAATCATGGAGGCGAGCACCATATAGCCGCCATAAGACCCGCCAAAGACAACAACCCGGTCCTTATCGAGATCGTCCTGAGTCTCAATCCAGTCGAGTAACGCGCCGATATCTTCTACGCTCTCTTTGCGGTTCAGACCATTATCAAGCGCGACATAAGTCTTGCCGTAGCCCGAGGAACCGCGAACATTCGGCACCACAACGGCGAGGCCGAGCTCATTCGCCCAATATTGGTAAGTCGATGAGAAGCCCGGACGGGCCTGGCCTTCCGGACCGCCGTGGATGGAAACGATGACAGGATGCGGCCCTTCGCCTTTCGGCTTGTAGACGAACGCTGGAATGTCAAAGCCATCCGGGTTCGGATAGGCAATCATCTCCGGCACGACGAATGTATTGGGGTTCAAGCCGCCTGTTTCAGCTTCCGTCCAACGCGTCAGTTCCAGCGTTTCGAGATCAAAGCTCCAAGCATCCGACGGGCTGGTCGCGCTGTTAAAAGTGAAACCCACCTGCGTGCCATCCGGGCTGATATTGATACCGCCTGCGATCCCGACGGGGAGATCAGGACCGTTGGTCACATTGCCAGTCCCCAGGTCGAGTATGCGAATGGACCCGAGCCCGCCTTCATTGATGGTGAAAACGACCGTGTCTTCATCCGGCGAGACATCCCAACTGGACACATCCCAATTAATATTCGCCGTGTAGTTGGTCGACTCACCGGTTTCGGCATCATAGCGCACAAGATTCCGGAACTCGCTATCCTTATCATTCACGGTCAGGACATCGCCATCCGCGAGAAGCGTGGCCCCAGAATAGGCCACATCATCATCCGGGTTGAACTCGGTGAATGTGCCGGCGTCCAGATCAAGTGTGAAAATCCGACTTTTATTGATGGAAATATATTGTTGGACGATGACCTTAGACCCATCGGCTGAGAAGTCGACAGGATAGAGCGCGCCTTCGCCCTCATGGACGACTTCAAGGCTGGAGGGGTCCGTCGGGTCAGCGGTCAGCAGATCCCAGTTGGGGTCCCCCGCGGTCGAGCGATACCATATGACTTTCGAACCATCATCCGCCCAAACGATGGATCCGTTGCGCGTTCCTGGCTCTGTGAATGAGACTGTCTGACCCGTTTCCGTGTCATAATAATAGCCTTGGAAGAACTCATCACCGCCTGTGTCTTTGCCGAAGGCAAAGCCACCGCCTGCCGGGTTGGCGCTCGCCCCGCCAACGGGCTCTGTATAGAAAGTCACCTGACGGCGCGCGCCCATCGGGGTTTTGACCTGGTGCACCTGGCTGACCTCGCCGAAGCGTGTGCTAATATAGATCCCGTCATCCGCCCAGTCCGAGAAACCGTGGCCGCGGGAATTGGAGTATTGCTCGCGGCGCGTGCTGATCTCCTCAGGGATCTCCGGGATCGCTTCCATGACAAGATTGCCCTGAGTCACGCGCTCACCACTGTCTGCCATGCTCGCTGACGCTTCTTGCGCATTCGCTTCAGCGACAGGTGAACTTGAAGACCCAGCCTCAGCACATCCGGCCAGAATAAGGGATAGGCCTGTTGCCGTCAGCAAACTCAATCTCAACATAAAAGTCTCCGTAATCGTCGTCTGTTTAGGTGCCCTGTAGGGCTGCTAGCCTCGGTCTACACGATCAGGGGCTTCGGTCCACTCGGATTCGGGACGTGCTGGTCACACGCTTGTGATGCACGCATAAAAAACGCCCCGCTCAATCAAGCGGGGCGCTCTGTCAGCTATCTCGCTAAGCGTTTAGCCGCGCTCTTGCGCTTGGAACCCTTCAAGCGCTTCGGGAAGGCCTTCGATCACGTCGGCGCCGACAGGAACGGTCAGGCTTGAGCCAGCCAAATCATCACCAATCGGTTCAGCCCGCCCACCGAGACAAGTGGAAAGGAAGCCTTCTGCGACACCGTAAAACGCCAAGCGATTTTCCGGACGGGCAAAGCCGTGGCCTTCATCCGGGAAGAGCGCGTAAGTGACCGGAATGCCCTTAGCCTGCATGGCGTCGACGATCTGATCAGACTCCGCCTGCTTGACGCGTGGGTCATTCGCGCCTTGTCCAATCAGGAGTGGCTTGGTGATGTTATCGACGCTGTTGAGCGGCGAGGCTGCTTCCAGGATGGCGCGACCTTCTTCTGTGTTCGGATCACCGACCCGCTTTTCTAGGACGCGGCGGAAACTTTCCCAATAAGGTGGGATCGAGTCCAGCAGCGTGATGAGGTTAGACGGCCCGACAATGTCGACACCGCAAGCAAACTCGTCTGGCGTAAATGTCAGACCGGCGAGTGTCGCATAACCGCCATAGGAGCCGCCCATAATGGCGACCGCATCATCCGTTGTGATCCCTTCCTCAACAGCCCAATCGACCGCGTCGAGCAGGTCATCATGCATGGTCAGTCCCCATTGCAGATCGCCGGCATTGACGAAGCTTTTGCCAAAGCCAGTGGAACCGCGGAAGTTGACCTGCAACACCGCGTAGCCACGATTGGCGAGCCATTGCGGTGTTGACCGATAGCCATAAGAGTCACGCGCCCAAGGTCCGCCATGGACATTCAGCACCAAAGGCAAAGGCGCTTCTGGACGCGCATCGCCGTCAGTGTCCGTGCCCGGCGGCAGTGTCAGGTAGGATACCAAGGTCAGGCCATCGCGAGACTCAATGAATTCAGGCGACATGGACGCGAGCGCCTTGTCTTCCAGCTCAGGACGTACAGAGAAGAGACGCGTGAATGTGTCTGCTGTGCGGTCCCACACGTAATAGGTCGCGACCTTGTCCGCTTCCGTGTTGATCACGATCCATTTTGAGCCATCCGTGGTTGTAGAGCCACGGGAGACTTCGCCTTCAAATCGCGCATCGAGCGTGGCCAGAATGTCCTCGCCCCGTTCGTCCATCGCGAAATATTGGGTTTTATCATAAGTGACAGCGTAGACATAAGGTTCACCCGTTTCAGGGTCACGCCATGTCCCGCCAATGTCGGCGCGGTCATCCGCAGCAACCAGGGTCTTCTCACCCGTTGCCATATCAATCGCGAAGAGCGCGCCCGTATCGCGACCCGTGCTCTCGATCGTGTAAAGCTTGGAATTGTCTTCGCTAAAGCCGGACAGACCTGTTGTGTAGAGATCTTCAGGCGAGACCTCCATGAACAGCTCCCAGCCATCCTCGGTGCGCTGGTAATATTCAGCACCGCCCTCAGAGGTGGATTTCTGACCAAACCGCATTTCGAGATTATTATCGAAACTGAAGCCGCCAAAATCTTCCGTGTTTTCGTAGAGCAGGGTTAGCTCACCACTGTCGGCATCGAGTTCATAAACATCGTGCCAGCGCGGATCACGGTTGTTAATCCCGATGATCTGCTTACCCGGAATGTCCTCATCACTTGCGAGGAATTGCACACGCGTATTTTCAAACGGCGTATAATTGGTCTCATCGCCCGTCATCGGATCAACACCATAGAGCAGGAAGTTTTCGTCGCCGCCCTTATCTTGGATGTAGATCAAGCGGTTCATGCCGGATAGCCATCCATAACCCCGAATGCCGCGACCGGTATCAGACGTAATGGGTCTGGCGGCCTCAATATCATCGCTCGGGGCAACCCAAATATTCATCACGCCGTCCACAGGCGCGAGATAGCTGATCATGGAACCATCACCACTGATCTGGACGCTGGAATAGGTCGGGTTCCCGAAAATCATCTCACGCGGGATAAGCTCCGCTTCAACCTTGGCTTCTGCGGTTTGCACGGTCGCCGTCTCGACAACCTCCGTCACCTCGTCCGCCGTCGGCCCTTGTGAACAGGCCGCAATCGCTAACGCACTGGCCCCAACCAGTCCGGCTTTCAGATAATTTTTCAAAGTCACCTCCATGAGTTTTGTCACTGAAAAAGCGTATAGTGTAACAATTTTGGAAAGTCTTGCCGGATCGGGCTAAAAATCGAAGCGCTTTAATGTCGCTCGGCGATATCGATCAGCATATTATCTAATTCAGGCAAAATGGATGGACCCTCTAAGGGTTGATCATTCACCAGGACAGAAAAGACGAGGAGCTTTCCGCTGCGCGCTTGCAAATAGCCTGACAAGGCATTGGCGTGATTGAGCGTCCCCGTTTTTGCGAAAATCCTGCCTTCAAGAGATGTCCCGCGAAACCTGTTCTCCAAGGTTCCGTCTTCGCCGCCACCAACAGGCAGGCTGTCTTGAAAGGCAGGTCCCCACGACGTTGTCATCGCATGACGCAGGAGCGCCGTGATAGCCGCCGAGGTCGTGCGATTATAGTTGGATAGGCCGGACCCATCCGCGATATCATAAGCAGTTCGCGGCACGCCGATTTCGTCCATCAGCATCTGAATTTCATTGATCCCGCAAAAAGACGATCCGGGACCCTCGAGCTTGCCGAGTTGGCGCAGCATGACTTCGGCATAGAGATTTTGACTGTCCAAATTAATCTCATCAACAATGTGTTGGACGGGCGCAGGCGGCAGAGTGGCGATGATCGTTCCTGCAACACCTTCCTCAACGCGTCGTTGACATTGCCGTGTTGCCTCCGGGTCATCTGGGTTTTCGCTAAAAGCTTCGTCTTTATAGCTCAGCGGGCGGTGCCGGGTTTTCAGCTGACCTGTGACGGCGACACCTTCCGCCTCAAGTGCCTGCTTCAACGCCCAGACAGCAAAATGCGCAGGAGTATCGAGGCCGATATCAATCGTCACGGGCCGCGCGCCGATAGGCATCTCGCCGTAAACTCTAGCGGTCCAGTCGCCTTGGTTTCGGCCGAGCCTGAGCGCCCACTCACCCTCTTCAGGGCCCGTTATCGCTTCGTTTTTCAAACCGAAATAATAGCCCCCTGCCTCGCCCCAAGTGGCATTAACATTGGACCCGATCTGCGATGAGGGCGAGACCTTCAGGGGGATCACATTATCGTTCACGGACAGGGCCGAAATGGCCGTTCCAAACCAGAATTTCAGATCATCCCAGTTCCATCCAAGAGGGTGGCTCTCGTCCGGAAACCAGCGATCATCGCCTATGAGGTCGCCGACCTCAGTGATCCCGGCCTCCGCAACCGCTTTCGCCAAAGTCTCAAGACATCGCTCTTCACACTCCGGACCAAAGCCGATCGTTGGATCGCCGTGCCCGACAAGTACGAGGTTTGGTGGACCGACTTCAGTCGGCTCTACTAGCAACTGTGTCGATAGATCGAGAGCTTCGATCTCTTTTTCAGCCGCTAGAGCCGCCACCGTGGTGAAGAGCTTCACATTAGACGCTGGCATGAAGCGTTCATTGGCGCGATGTTCCAACAGGATCGTGCCGTCCAAATCCGTGACAGAGATGCCGTAGCGCGACCCTGCGAATTCATCGCTGAATTCGAGGCTTTGTGCGACTGAGGCTGAGGGCAGCGCAAAGAGCGGGAGGGCCGAAAAGAAGACCGCTTTGCATCTTTTCCAAAACTGAGACTTCACGAACGACTACGCTGTTTCAGAGACACCATCACGCCTCAATCATACGAGGCAGTGCTTCGCAGAATGTGGCGACGTCTTCCAGCTTGCCCACAGACACACGGGACCAGTTATCATAATCCATATATTTGGAGCGGATCAGGATGCCCTCTTCTGCCATCTTCTCGCGTAAGCTGTTCGCGGGCATCCCTGCGTTGAAATAGACGAAGTTCGCGTCGCTCGGCTTACGCTCAAGACCTAATGTGTCGAGCGTTTCTTCGAGCATCTCGCGGCCTTCGAGGATCTTGGCTTTTGAATAGTCTAGGAACGGTTGGTCATTGTAGCACCCGATAGCGGCGGCCAGGCCGACACCTGACATCCAGCTCATGACCGCCCCTTGCAGCTTGGGCGCAATCTCTTCTGTTGTGATGGCGTAACCGACCCGCAGTCCCGCCATGCCGTAGACCTTGGAAAAGGTACGGGAGACAATGACGTCATGCCCGGCCCTGACGAGGTCGACGCACCCATCAGCTTCGGGATTTTTCAGAAGTTCAATATAGGCCTCATCGACGACGACAGGCGCGAGTTTGGACATGCGACGGACGGCGGGTTTCAAAAGCTCCGTCGGCAAAGTCATGCCCGTCGGATTATTCGGATTACAAATCTGCACCATACCTGTTGCAGAGGTGACGCGCGCTTCCATCGCCGCCAGATCAATCCCCATATCATCGTGGAGCGGGCAGCGCTCAATTTGAGTGACGCCCAAGCGCTCTGCATAGGTCACTGTGGGATCAAAGAAGAGACGCGGCGTCACGATCGGTCCGTTGAGACCGTAGAGCAGCGCAGCTGCGCGTAAGACTTCGGCTGAGCCGGCGGACAGAACGATTTGTTTGCGCGTCACACCGTGCCGTTCCGCGATCATATCCTTCAACTTCGCGTTCGCACGGTCCGCATAATAAGCCCCTTGCTTCCCGGCATAGTCGATCATCTTGAGAGCAGAGGGCGACGGGCCGTAAGGGTTTTCATTGCTCGACAACCTGACCGTGCCTTCAACGGGGCCCAGGAAGTCAGCCGCGCCCGCACCCGCGGAAGGGATCGCATTGGCATACGCTTTGGGGCGTGTGGCACATCCGGACGCCAGAACCGGGGCTGCGGCCAATCCCAATAAGAGGCTGCGGCGGTTCGCGTGTAGTGTCATCGTTTATCCTCCCCGATCATCCGACTGACCTTTTCCAACTGCGCAGACAAAGCCGTCAAAAGCAAGCCTAAGGTCACTTTCAGGGATCACTACCCAAGACCTGTCGCGCTTATGTGCGATATCGCAATCCACCTTTGCGCGTCCTTGTGCCCTTTGAAGGACTTTGAAAGTTCAGTATGTGGCGAAGACGAACCAGCCTGTCTGAAACGAAAGCGCCTTGCCGCCATGCCCCTGCCATCCTTCCAATGGGACGACCCTTTAAACCTCGAGGCTCAACTGAGCGCTGATGAACGCCTCATCATGGAGACGGCACGGAACTATTGTCAGGACCATTTGATGCCCCGCATCCTGATGGCTAATCGTGAGGGGCATTTTCATCGGGAAATCATGACGGAGATGGGGGCCTTGGGTCTGCTGGGTTCCACGATCCAAGGCTATGGATGCTCCGGCGTGAACTACGTGTCCTATGGGTTGATCGCGCGGGAAGTCGAGCGTGTCGACAGTGGCTACCGCTCCGCCATGTCGGTTCAGTCATCGCTGGTCATGCATCCGATCAATGAATTCGGATCAGACGCTCAAAAGGAAAAATATCTGCCCAGGCTCGCGACGGGTGAATGGGTCGGCTGCTTTGGTCTGACGGAACCGAATGCCGGATCGGACCCGGCGGGTATGCAGACGCGGGCACGCAAAGTCGATGGCGGCCACTCTCTATCAGGGGCGAAGATGTGGATCACCAATGCCCCGATTGCAGACGTTTTCATTGTCTGGGCCAAGACCGACGAGGACGTCATACGCGGCTTCATTCTTGAGAAAGAGATGACGGGCCTCTCTGCGCCGAAGATTGAGGGGAAGTTCTCGCTCAGAGCCTCGATCACCGGTGAGATCGTTATGGAGGAAGTCTTCGTACCAGAAGAGAATATGCTGCCCCATGTTCAAGGCCTCAAAGGTCCGTTCTCATGCTTGAACAAAGCCCGCTACGGCATTGCCTGGGGCAGTATGGGCGCTGCGGAATTTTGTTTCAGTGCCGCGCGGCAATACACACTCGACCGCGTCCAATTCGGTCGCCCGCTTGCCGCGACGCAGCTTGTCCAGAAAAAGCTCGCCGATATGCAGACGGAAATCGCGCTGGGCTTGAATGCCGCTTTGCAAGCTGGGCGGTTGATGGATGGCTCAGGACTGCCCATCCCCACCATCTCCCTCATCAAGCGCAATAATTGCGGCAAGGCGCTCGATATCGCGCGGACCGCCCGTGACATGCATGGCGGCAACGGGATTACAGATGAGTATCACGTGATCCGTCACGTCATGAACTTAGAAACCGTGAACACTTATGAAGGCACGCATGATGTGCACGCTCTCATTCTCGGACGGGCCATCACAGGACTGCAGGCCTTTTCATAAGGGGTGTATTCAAAGCTACGTCTCAAAACCATTTTTGACGATGGACAAGTTTCTAGACCAGAGATGATTCAAGGCGAACGCTCCAAGGAGAGTGTTCATGGCCTACCCCCTGACTCATAGTCGATCTGATATCGATGCCCATGCAGGCGCTGCCCCGCGCTATACGAGCTACCCCACGGCGCCGCATTTCAATACGAGTGTTGATGAAATGTCCGTTCGGTCGTGGCTGCGTCACAGCTCTGATAATCCTGTCTCGCTTTACATTCACATTCCCTACTGTGATCGGCTCTGCTGGTTTTGTGGCTGTCACACGCAACACACAAAGAAATATGAACCCATCCAGCGCTATGTGGGCGACCTTTGCCGCGAAATCGCGCTCGTCGCCTCTGTGCGGTCTGAGAAACTCAATGTCGCCGAAATCCATCTCGGCGGCGGATCGCCCAGCCTCTTGCAGCCCTCCAAACTCGACCAATTGAGAGACGCGCTACACGCTGGCTTCAACATCCTGCCTGACGCGCAGATCAGCGTGGAGTTTGACCCGACTGACATCTCAACCTCCATGCTGAAATTCTTCCAAGCTTTCGGTGTCAATCGGGCCAGCATTGGCGTTCAGGATTTCGATCCGAAAGTCCAAGAGGCCATCAACCGTCCGCAGAGCTTTGCGGATACGATGCGGATCGTGAAAGGCTTACGCGATCATGGTGTGTCGTCGATCAATGTCGACGCGCTTTATGGTCTGCCCTACCAGACGATGGACACGCTGGAAGACACGCTGGAGCAGGTGGGCATGCTGGACCCGGACCGGGTCGCCCTGTTCGGCTACGCTCATGTCCCGTGGGTGAAACCGCACCAGCGGCTCATCCCAGAAAGTACACTCCCCGATATTTATGACCGCTTCTGGCAAGCGCGCTATGCCGAGATGATCCTGAAGGATCAGGGCTATGAGATGATCGGCATGGATCATTTCGCCAAACCGGACGATCCGCTTGCGATCGCTTACCGTCGTAAAGAGGCCCGACGGAACTTCCAAGGCTATACAACGGACCGCTGCACGACCCTGATTGGCTTGGGTGTATCCTCCATTAGCCGATTTGAATGCGGCTATGCCCAGAACGTCAAATCGGTCCACGAATATCGCCGCGCACTGGACGCTGGCCAACTGCCAACCGCAAAAGGCATCAGCTTTTCCGGTCTGAACATGGCGTGGGGCGCGGCGATTGATGAGTTGATGACCTATTTCTCGCTCACGCCCTATACGTTGCGCGCGAGTTTTGGCTCCAAGGCGGAAGTGGTCATTCGGAAGGCCGCCGAACTGGCGCAAGATCCTGAAAGCGGTCTGGTCCGCACACGGCAAGGCTACCGCGTCGACCCAAAGGCGTGTCCTTTCATTCGGTCCTTGGCCTCTCGCTTTGATCCTTTCCTCAAGGAAGACAACGCCCGCTACTCTGTTGCTGTCTAGGCGCTCCCGACGAAACATTTGTTAGAGCCGCCCAAAACTTGACCACGGTCAAGTTTTCAAGGGGCGGTCGCGAAAAGAGTAATCCAAACTCGAACATTTTTTGGCTGGATTCGATGACTGATACCAAAGCGATCTCGTTCATTCGCAAAGATAGCTCCCTTTTTATGATTGCAGGGATCTGTTTCATCGGCGTGCTCTGGTCACTCTTTGCGCTGCAATACACGCCCGCGACCTACACCTCGCTCAACATGCATGGCGGGATCGTCTTAGCCGCTTCGCTGCTCGGCATCTTCGCTGTCGTTGTCAAAAACGGTGATGGAACGCCCCGCGTTGATGATAGCGAATATAATGACACGATTATCAAGTACGGCGTGATCGCGACGACCTTCTGGGGCATTGTCGGGATGCTGGTGGGCGTCATCATCGCCTTGCAGCTCGCTTATCCTGAGATTTTCTACTTCGAGAACTTTGGCTGGACCAATTTCGGTCGTCTGCGTCCGCTCCATACGTCTGCGGTGATCTTTGCTTTTGGCGGGAACGCCCTGTTGGCGACATCCTTCTATGTGGTGCAGCGGACCTCACGCACGCGACTGGCGGGCGATTACTGGCCCTGGTTTGTCTTCTGGGGCTATCAGCTTTTCATCGTCCTCGCCGCGACCGGCTATCTAGCCGGCATTACGCAATCCAAGGAGTATGCCGAACCTGAATGGTATGTCGACCTTTGGTTGACCATCGTCTGGGTCGCCTACTTGCTCGTCTTCATGGTGACTTTGGCGCGCCGGAAAGAGCCGCACATTTATGTGGCCAACTGGTTCTACCTGGCCTTCATTATCACGGTCGCGATCCTGCACGTCGTCAACAATCTGGCGCTGCCAATCGGGCTGTTCTCAGCCAAAAGCTATTCGCTCTATGCAGGCGTCCAAGATGCGATGACCCAGTGGTGGTACGGCCATAATGCGGTCGGTTTCTTCCTGACCGCTGGCTTCCTCGCCATTATGTATTATTTCATTCCGAAGCGGGCCAACCGTCCGGTGTGGAGTTATAAGCTCTCCATCGTCCACTTCTGGTCCGTGATCTTCATCTATATCTGGGCCGGTCCGCACCACCTGCACTACACAGCGCTGCCGCAATGGTCGCAGACCCTCGGTATGGTCTTCTCCCTGATGCTCTGGATGCCGAGCTGGGGCGGAATGATCAACGGCCTGATGACGCTCTCTGGTGCGTGGGACAAGCTCCGCACTGACCCGGTCCTGCGTATGCTCGTCGTCTCTGTCGCCTTCTACGGCATGGCGACCTTTGAAGGTCCGCTCATGTCAGTGCGCTATGTGAACGCCCTGTCTCACTATACAGACTGGACCATTGGTCACGTGCACTCCGGTGCGCTTGGCTGGAACGGCTTCATTACGTTTGGCGCCATCTACTGCCTCGTGCCATGGCTCTGGAAGAAGAAGGAGCTTTACTCTCTGAAACTGGTCGAGTGGCACTTCTGGCTCGCGACCCTGGGTATCCTCTTTTACATCACCTCCATGTGGGTCTCCGGCATCATGCAGGGCCTGATGTGGCGCGCCTATAATGAGCTCGGCTTCCTAGAGTATAGCTTCGTCGAGACTGTATCTGCGATGCACATCTACTACATCATCCGCGCACTGGGCGGGGGGCTCTACCTCCTCGGCGCGCTGGTCATGGCCTTCAATGTCTACCAGACCATCAAAGGTCGCGGCATGGCAGAAAGCCTCGACACCATCTCTCCAACCTTGCGCAAGCCGATCATGCCGAAGGCTGAACCCGCCCGGCCCGGCCAAGCCCAACCTGGCACTGCTATGGGAGCTGCAGAATAATGTTTATGGGTCTTCAATCTGCGCTGGAGCGCAATAGCTTCAAGCTCCTCCTTGGGATCATTGCCACCGTCTCTGTCGGCGGCCTGTTTGAGATCACTCCGCTCTTCTACGTCGATAACACGATTGAAGAGGTCGAGGGTGTCCGGCCCTACTCCCCCCTCGAATTGGCGGGCCGGAACATTTACATCCGCGAAGGCTGCTATGTCTGCCATTCCCAAATGGTGCGCCCTTTGCGCGACGAAGTGGAGCGCTACGGGCACTACTCGCTGGCCGCCGAGTCCATGTATGACCGCCCTTTCCAGTGGGGTTCCAAACGCACAGGGCCTGATCTTGCGCGTGTTGGCGGGAAGTATTCTGATGAGTGGCACAAACTGCATCTGGAAGACCCGCGTGCGGTGGTTCCGGAGTCCATCATGCCGCCCTACAAGTTCCTCTCTAAGACAGAGCTGGACACCTCCACCATCAAGGCAGACCTGAAAGCCAATCAGCGACTAGGCGTTCCCTACACAGACGAGATGGTCGAACTGGCCGAGCAGGACTTGCTCACGCAGCTCGACGAGTTTGCGGATGATTATGACGGGTTCCTCGCACGCTATCCCAAAGCGGTCGTGCGTGAATTTGACGGCGATGCCCGCAAGGTCACCGAAATGGATGCGATCATCGCTTACATGCAAATGCTCGGCACTACTGTGGACTTTGACACTTACGAAGCTGAACTGACGGAGAATATGCGATGAGCTACGATTCCCTCGCGCATGTCGTAAAGCTTAGCGGCACTATCATCTTTTTCGGCATCTTTCTGATCGTGCTGCTCTACGCGCTTTGGCCCGGTAATCGGTCCCGTTTCGATGAGGCGGCCCGCCGTCCCCTCGAAGAGAATGACGCCCCTTTGAAGGAGGTCTCCCATGAGCACTGATCCGCGCTTTGACGAGGTCACCGGCGAACACACGACGGGTCACGAATGGGACGGGATTGAAGAACTCAACACCCCCATGCCGCGCTGGTGGCTGTGGATCTTCTACGCCACGATCATCTTTGCGATCGGATACACGATTGCCATGCCGGCCATTCCCTTGCTGGAAAAAGCGACCCCGGGCGTTCTCGGCTATTCAGACAGGGCGGAAGTCGCCAAAGACCTCGCCGCTTTGCGCGATAATCGTCAGGAAATGGCCGAGCAGCTCCCTAGGGCCACACTGGAAACCATTCAAGCCGATGATAATCTCTATCGGTTCGCTATGGCGGCTGGAAAATCGGCTTACGGCGATAATTGCGCAACCTGCCACGGCGCAGGCGGCCAAGGGTTTGTCGGCTACCCGAACTTGAATGATGATGTCTGGCTCTGGGGCGGTAACTTTGAGGAAATCAAAGAGACGATCACTGTCGGCATTCGCTCCGCGCATGATGAAAGCCGGATCAGCCTGATGGCCGCCTATGGTCTGGACGGGTTCCTGACTCGCCCACAAATCCGCGAAGTCGCTGAATATGTGCGCCTGCTCTCTGGACAGGAATTTGACGAAGAACGCGCCAAACTTGGCGCCATCACCTATGCTGAGAACTGTGTGTCCTGTCACGGCGCGAAAGGTACAGGCGACCGTTTGCAAGGTGCCCCTGATCTGACAGATCAGGAATGGCTCTATGGCGGTGATGTCGAACAGATTGTCGAGACCATTTATGGCGGCCGTGCGGGCGTCATGCCCAACTGGGATCAGCGCCTCCCGCCTGAGACGATTACCGCGCTGGCCGTCTATGTTCACTCCCTCGGCGGGGGCGAAGTCGAGCCCATCATGACCCCGGCGGCGGACGACACGACAACGAACTGATATGGTCGAACTCAACATAGCCCGACCGCAGGTCGCTGAGGGTGTTGAGCAATCGCGCGCGATTGCTCAAACGCCGTCGACACCGCGGAACCTCTATAAGAAGCAGGAAAAGCTCTACCCGAAGAAAGTCAGCGGAACCTTCCGCCGTCTGAAATGGGTCGCACTTTTTGTGCTGCTTGGGATTTATTATTTCATCCCCTGGCTTCGCTGGGATCGGGGGCCCGGTCAGCCGGACCAAGGCGTGCTCGTCGATTTCGAGAATGCGCGCTTCTATTTCTTCTTCATCGAAATCTGGCCGCAGGAAGTCTATTTTATTACGGGCCTGCTGATCCTTGCAGCGCTTGGATTATTCTTGGCCACGTCCTTGTTTGGACGTGTCTGGTGCGGATTTGCGTGTCCGCAAACCATCTGGACGGACTTGTTTATTGCGGTGGAACGCTTTTTCGAAGGCGACCGCAATGCCCGGATGAAGCTGGATAAAAAGCCTTGGTCTTTTGAGAAAGTTTGGAAGAAAACAGCCAAGCATATCACGTGGGTTGTGATTGCCTTCGCCACGGGCGGGGCGTGGATTCTCTACTTCCATGATGCGCCAACCATCTTCCGTGATTTCTTCACAGGCCACGCGCCAGCGACCTCTTATATCTTCGCCGCCATCCTGACCTTCACGACCTACTCGCTGGCCGGTTACATGCGCGATCAGGTCTGCACCTACATGTGCCCGTGGCCACGCATTCAGGCCGCACTCATCGATGAAGACGCGCTGAACGTGACCTATCGCTATGATCGGGGTGAGCCGCGCGGGCCGCATAAAAGAGGTGCAACGTGGGAAGGCCGCGGCGATTGTATTGATTGTCGCCAGTGCGTGGCTGTCTGTCCCGTCGGGATTGATATCCGCAAAGGACCACAGCTCGAATGTATCGGGTGTTCGCTCTGCATTGATGCGTGCAACAATATTATGGACAAGGTCGAGCGCCCGCGCGGATTGATCGCCTTTGATACAGACGTCAATATTCAGCGCCGAATGAACGGCGAAGCGCCGCAGATTAACATCATCCGGACCCGGACTGTGCTATACGCCGTTCTGTTCGCGGTTGTTGGCTCCATCATGCTTTGGGGGTTGATGAGCCGCTCAACGCTGGATGTGAATGTCCAGCGCGACCGTATTCCCAACTATGTCACACTATCCGATGGTGGTGTTCGCAACGGATATACGGTGAAAGTCCTGAATAAGGCTATTGAGCCTCGGACCGTTGAGATCTCGGTTGAGGGTATTTCAGGTCAGCTGCAGCTGGCGGGTCACACACCCGAAAGCCCGCTGATCCTGACCGTGCCCGCTGATGAAACGATTGACTATCGCATTTATCTGGCGACGCCATCTGGGGCCGACCTGCCTGCGCGCAGCGAATTCAACTTTGTTGTGAGTGACCAGAATAGCGATGATGTCGGACGCCGCCGCGCCGTGTTTATTTCAGGAGAGGATTGATGACTGCTGAAACCCTGACTGACGAGCCTATGACTGAGAAACAGGTGTCCACCAAACGGCTGACCGGATTTGGCGTCCTGATGTGGCTCTGCGGCCTTTTCGGCGTCATGTTCATCGTGAATGGCATATTTGTCTACCACGCTGTGTCGACCCATCGCGGCGAAGATGTTCCCCGCTCCTACCGTCAAGGGATGGAGTATAATGAGGTCCTTGCCCAACGCAGCACACAAGCGGCGATCAACTGGTCAGCCACGTTGGATCGCAGCGATGATGATGCTGTCCGCTTGACAGTGCTGAACTCCCAAGGCTTCCCCGTCTCTGATCTTCAGTTTGAAGCCAAAATTCGTCACCCGGCTGATCGCAATAAGGATCAGGTGATCGCGATTCAGTCTAGCGGAGATGGTTACGCCGTCGATCTCCCGGACGTCACGGGGCGTTGGACACTGCAGGCCAATACAAAAGACGGCACGCCCTTCTTCTTTGAAGCGGATCTATGGCTTTAGACCTCCAAGCTGAGGTCGATATTGGCTGTCCATCGGGCCTGCAAACGGACCCGGTGGATCAAGGGGATCGCTATGTTTCTGAGCAGGATTTCTCCGCCCATGTGACGCAAGGCGCTGACGGGTTTGACAGCCTGCGCCTGATCGTGCGCGGCGCCCATTGCGGCGGGTGCATGCGGAAAATTGAAAATGGGATTGGCGCAATTGAAGGCGTGCAGTCGGCCCGCTTCAATCTCACCACCGCGCGATTGACAACCCAATGGGATCCTGCGGAATGTGACGCCCAAACCATCCGGGAGAAGCTCTCATCTCTGGGCTATGCCGCAACGCTCGACCTGCCCGATCAAGCCCAAGCGGAGCGAAAAACCGCTGAAACGCGTCTTCTAAAAGCGATGGCTGTCGCAGGTTTCGCGACAATGAACGTCATGATGCTGTCAGTCGCGGTCTGGTCCGATGTGGGCGAAATGTCAGACACCACGCGGCAAGCGATCCATATCGTCTCCGCGATGATCGCGCTGCCCGCCCTCGCCTATTCCGGCCGCATATTCCTCGAATCCGCTTGGTCAGCTCTGAAGGCGCGTCAGACCAATATGGATGTGCCGATCTCCCTCGCCATCATTCTCGCGACGGGCCTCAGTCTTTATGAGACCTTTATCGGTCATGCCGACACCTATTTCGATGCATCGCTCATGCTCGTATTCCTGCTGTTGATCGGGCGGTTTCTGGATGCGCGTTTACGCGCCAAGGCTGGTGACGCGGCGCACAGACTGGCTGCTTTACGAGTCAGTTCGGCGACGAAGATCGAACCGGACGGAAGCCTCAGCACCGTCCCAAGCGTGGACATCCGACCGGATGATCAAATCCTGGTGCCTGCGGGCAATCGCATTCCTGTTGACGGAACCGTCCTGAAAGGGACCAGCCATGTCGATATGCAAATCGCAACGGGTGAGAGCCAGCCGGTTCGCGCGAACGTTGGCACAGCCCTTTATGCAGGGACCCTCAATCTCAGCGCGCCCCTCGAAATCGAAGCGGTCTCAGCCGATGAGAACTCCTTCCTGTCTGATGTGCAAACGCTGGTCGAAGCGGGCAGTCAGGCGAAAAGCCGCTTCACGCGTCTCGCCGATAAAGTCGCACGCGCTTATGTGCCGATCGTTCACACAGTAGCTTTGCTCACCTTTATCGGGTGGTTGCTCTATAGCGGCGAGTTACGCCCCGGGCTCATCAACGCGATCGCTGTGCTCCTAATAACCTGTCCTTGCGCCTTGGGACTGGCCGTCCC
>JBCBGR010000023.1:0-16855 GCA_038526555.1 Pseudomonadota bacterium | reverse complement strand
CACCCGTTGTTTTGGCCACTGTCATGCAGCCGCTCAGAAGGCTGAGCGTCGTGACAAATAAGAAACAACGAATGATCATGCGCATTCCCCCAGGATACCCTTCCATACGCAGAAAATGTTGAAAGCCAGCTTAACCCGGCTTATTTTGCCTCTCTCATCCATCCCCAGCCTAGAAAAACAAAGAATGCGATGAAAAAAGCGAGTGGTGGCGCGAGCGGTTGTCTTTGCGACCGCGTTACTGTGAACGCGTTATTGTCCTTGATGCCCAGCCAGTTCTGACCGGACAGAGCGCCATTCCTGACGCGGCGGATACCTGGAATGTCTGAACCTTGTAGCCCCAGAGTAGATAAATGTCCGTCTGTCGCCTCTGTGAGGGGGCTGACTTTATCAATCGTCGTTAGGAGTTCGGCAAATTCAACTGGATTGAGCATGCCAACAGCGGCAACGGTTGAGATGTCCCCATGGGTCAATCGATAACCCCCAATGCCCGTCGTTGGGAGCTGGCCTGTATAAAATCCCGGAGATATTTGCGTCATCGGCACGCTAAATTGCGTGCCATCCGGGGCAGTCACCTCTGCAATGGCTGGAACATCGCCCAGCGTGCTGCGTTCGATGACGAGTTGGCCGTTTTCCACCCGTCCCGTCAGTGTTTCCGCATCCAAATCCGGTTCGCCGAGCAGCCAGTGCGCTGTCCGTCGGAACATTTCTCGGTAGGGCCCCCCGCCAAGGTGCCCTTTGGCCCAGAGCCAAGCCTGATCGCTCATCAACATAGCGACGCGGCCTTCGCCGACGCGGTCAATGATAAAGAGTGGTGTGCCGTCTGGGCCTTCCATCAGGACATTTCCACCGATCGGATCATTCCCAATGGCGCGATACCAAGGTCCCCAGGTTTGATCATCGCGGCCTGAGAAGGATCGTGTGATCGGGTGAAGGCGGCCTTTATCATTCAATTCAGCCCGGAAGGCTTCGGTGACTGTTTCGCCTGTCGGACGGCTTGGCAGCACGCCAACCAAAGGCGTCAGGTAAAGACTGTCCTCCGTCGGGAAAGCGGGACCCGTGGCGAGGAGGAGGGCGCCGCCATTTTCGACATATCGGGCAATATTCGAAAAATAGCGGGGTGGGATGGTGGGCTCACTCATCCCATTGACGCGCGGGATACTCCGGCGGCGATACTGATCGAAAATGATCAAGTCGAAATCGTCGAGCCGTTCTTCGAAAAGCTGGCGACGGGGGAACTGGATGAGAGAGAGTTCGGACTCGCGCGCGTTCGTGTTTTTAACGCGCGGCTGCGTCAGGATTGTAAACTGGACGAGGTCAATAGCTGGGTCGGACTTCAAAAGGTTTCGCCAAGAGCGGCCGCCATTATGGGGTTCCCCTGTGATCAGCAAAACCCGCATGCGATCCCGTATGCCCGAGATTTCTGAGATGAAGAGATTGTTGTTGAGTGTCAGCTCACCGCCTTCCGCCGGAATGACGCTCATTTCGACGATGTTGCGCCCGCGACGCTCGATCTCCAAAGGAATGGACAGTGTTTGTCCGATCGTTATAGGGAACCTCGCACGACGTTCGCCATTCAAGCGAACTTCGATCTCCGCTCGTTCCCCTTCAAAGCCGGGATCATCGACGCGCAATTGAAATTCTGCCAATTCTCCGACAACGCCAAATTTGGGGGCTTGAACCGCTGAGATGCGGCGGTCACGCGCGTCTGGATCACCAATAATCAGAGCGTGAAAAGGAACGCCATCCGGCAGGATGGATGCTGTTTCTTCCGTCACGTCATGCGTCTGGCCATCTGTCAGCGCAATCACAGCGCCTAGGCGCCCGGATGGGACGGAAGAAAGTGCATCGGTCATCGTTCGTGACAATCGCGTGCCGTCAGCATCGACGGGGATGGTGGCGGTAATGATGTCGATATTGCCCGTTTGTGAGAGCGCATCGCGCAGGGCAGTTTCAGCGGTAAGAGCGGTTTCTGTCCGTGTTTCCAATCCCATCGACTCTGACGCGTCTTTGAGAATGACGACTGTATCCGGCAGGGGTTCGCGGTCCTCGCTCACCCATTGCGGGCCAGAGAGGGCGAGTCCCAAGAATAACGCGGCCAGCAGGCGTTGAAAATCTGACTTCAGGCGAAACCCGGTCGCGAAGATCGCTGACAGGGCTGCAACACCCGTCAGGATACCCACCCAGATCCAAGGCAGCAGCGGGTCAAATCCGATTGAAGAGAGCCAGTTCTCGATCATGGCGTTTGCTGACCTAAACGTCGGATCAGTTCAGCAGCGTGAACCTGATCAGCCTTATAATTCCCGGACAAGGCATACATGGCGATGTTGACCCCAAAGCGGATTGAAAGCTCTCTTTGGCGCGGAATATCATTGGACAAATCAGCGAGTGTGCCTGCATTCGGATCGATCGCCCAGCCCGCGGCCCAGTCATTCGAACCAATAATGACAGACGTCACGCCGTCTCGTCCGCCTTGCGTTGCATCTTGGGCTTCGACAAAGACAGGTCCGCCTGCCCAACGTCCTGGAAAGTCAAACGTGAGATAGAAAGATTTGGTGAGGACATGATCATCGGGCACCGCCGTCAACCGCCCGATTGTGAGGCCTTCTGTGACGCGCGCAAGACCTGAATGGGCCGACCCAGCCCTCAGCCCGCGTTCACTCTCATCAGCCGTGTCGATCACAAGCGTTCCGCCCGCCGCGATATAGTTATTGATGTTAAGACGCTCTTCTTCGGTCAATGCTGGCGTATCCAGTCGCACAGGCCAGTAGAGGAAGGGATACATGACCAGGCCTTCGCTCGACGGTGTGACCGCATGAACACCGACGGGTTCAATCGTGGTGCGGCGGGTCAGTTCTCGTGACAGGCTTTCTAAAGCGACCCGGCTAAACTCATCGATCTGACCATCTCCCGTCTCAATATAGGCGAGATGAAGGCCGAGTGCGGCTTCACCGACACTGTCCAGATCTTGTGCTTGAGACGGTGTTGGTGAAAGCGTTGAGAAGCTTGCAATCATCACAACAGCGAGGGACAAACCACGATTAAAGCGTCCTGAGACAATGGCTGAGATGAGCATATCCAAGGCGAGCATGATCAAGGCGATCCCTAAAAGTATCCCGGCAAAGGATTGCGGTTCGCTACCGTCCAAGCGTTCGACGCGTAGTCCGGTTGTGTCGATTGGCTGTATGGTGTCTGGGTTGGCGATTGCTTGGATTGCGCTTTGACGCGTCCCAGAGCGGTAATAACCGGGGGGATGGTCCGCGTTGGGCTGACCTGTCCAATCTGTGTCTGCAATGACAATCGGCGTGGGCGGTGGAGGGCGCAGCTCGCCAAAAGGACTAAGCACGCGGTCCAATGTCCAGGCATTGCCCTCTGTTGAAGGAGCCACTGCACGGTTCTTGGCCAACGGCAAAATCCGCTTGAGCATATCAACATAAAGCCCTGAAATCGCGAGGTTTGACCATTCTGGCCCAGCCGTCACATGGAACAGCACGACGCGACCGTCACCCAAAGGCGCCGACGTTACGACGGGCGAACCATCTTCAAGACGGGCCCAGGTCCGGGCGTCAGTCTCCGCCCCCGGACGGGCCATCACCTGTCTGGAGACGGTGACATCATCAGGGATCGGCAGTCCTGCAAACGGGGACTCGGAAGAGAACGGCGTCAGCGTTTGCGGTGTTTCCCAAGCCAATGCGCCGCCAATCGATCGGCCACCGCGCCTTAGAGGGACAGGCGACAACGTATCATCCCCTTCTGCGAGTTGCGGGCCAGCAAAGCGGATCAAAACGCCACCGCTTTCAACATAGTTCAGGATAGGATCGGCACTCGAACTCATAGAATCGGGCATGACAAGCACACTTGGATTTAGGGATAAAACCGTATCCTGATCGCCAATGAACAAATCCGCGAAGGGTCCAAGCGCCTGTTGCGCGTAGAAATCCTCAGACAAAAGCGGGCTGGACGTGCCAGAGGGCGGGGCCAGGACTCCCACAAGTGGGCGTCCGAAACTATCATCCAGCAACCTAGTTGACGCCCCAGCCCGCATGCCTGTGACGCGTAATTGGGTCACGCGTGCTCTTAGTTGGGGCGGCAGCGCGATCTGAACCGTTCCTAAGGATTGTCCCACAGGAATGGTGAGTGGCGCGGCAGCTAACACGTCGCCGTTTGAGGATAGAGCCTCGATCATCGCGGTTCGCGGTGATGTGGCGCTGAACCAGTCGGCCTCAAAGCCGTCTGAGGTTTCTCTCACATCACCCGGCACAATGACCGTTCGGCTTGAAGGCGGTAAAGCTATTGTCGCGTCCGTATCGCGAAGGGAAGCCGTGACATCACCGTCAGATTCAAACGTCACTCCTGAAGAGAGAAAGACAGTCTGGCGATCCTCTGGGAGGTCTGGAATATCAGGAAACCGTCCTTCCGGACGTGGATTGGCGGAGCGTAAACGACGCAAGGCTTCTGAAGCCGGAACAGAGTCGAGGCTATCGGTCTCACCAACAATCAAAATCACGTCCTGATTATTCGTCTGCGCCTTGCGCAACCGGGCCCGCGCATCATCCATCATATCGCTCCATAGAGGTGCGGATGCAGCACTATCGTCAATAATCAGCGTCACTGGAGCGTTTCCAGTGTCTTCCGATTGCTGAAAAAGCGGCAGCGACAGCGCAAAGACCGCCAAAGCGACCATCAAAAGCCGATATAGAAGGACCCACCAGGGTGTGCCTTGAGGTGTTTCTTCGTCGGTGACGATGTCTTTGAGGATTGCGACAGGCGGGAAGAGCCGGCGCTTCGGTGCAGGCGGGCTAATCTTCAAAATCCACCAGACGAGGGGTAGCGCCAAGAGGCCGAGCAGCGTGAGTGGGGCCAGGAGGGTGAGCGATCCCATCAGAGCGATCCGTCAAACGCTTGATAGATAGACGTCAGGGCTGGTCCAGGCGCTTGGTCTGTGCGGTGGCGGATGAGGGTGAAGCCCAGCTGTCGCGCGGTTTCATCCATGCGTTCACAATGCGCCTGAAATTTCTGGCGATAGTCTTCTTTCGCACGTTCGGCACGACCCAGGCTGAATGGGGCCATCCATCCGCCCGGTGTTCTGAATTCTACGCGCCCCTTGAACGGAAAGCTTTCTTCGGCAGGGTCAACGATGTGCAGAATTACTCCGGAGGTTGGTCGCGCGGCGAGCGTGGCCAGCCGATGAGCCCATTCATTCGGTTCGGTCAGAAAATCACTCGCAATCAGCAATTTTGCATGTTTTGGCACTTTCGATGTTAGATTGCTAATCGGTCCGTCGGAGCGAACCAGTCGTTCCGCCAGTCGTTCATAGCCCAAACGGCCAGCACGGGGGCGTTCGCTCTCACCGAGAATCGCACATCGTTCTCCACCCCGCATGAGGAGGGATGTAATGGCGAGGCTGAGGACCGTCGCGCGGTCACGCTTTGTCGGCAGGGACTTGGCTGAAGACCAATCCATGCCCGCGCTGCCATCACGCCAGAGATAGACGGAGTTCGCGGCTTCCCATTCATTGTCACGCACGAAGATGGAATCATCCCTCGCAGAGCGCCGCCAATCAATCCGGTTGGCGGGATCAGATGTGTCGTAAGGCCTGTACTGCCAGAAAGTTTCGCCTTGTCCGGCCCGTCTGCGTCCATGAACACCCGCTGCCACAAGCGCTGCCACGCGGTCCGCTTCAGCCAGCAAGGCCGGATAGCCAGAGGCGAGGCGTCCTGACTCCTGCTTGAGTGTGTGCGAAACGCTCTGAACGGGCATGGAGCTAGCGGATACGCTCCGTCAGACGCGTGATGGTGTCGTCAATAGTAGCGCCGTCCGCGCGGGCTGCAAAGCTCAGCGCCATGCGGTGACGCAGGACGGGGCCTGCCAGATCGATCACATCATCGACAGATGGCGCGAGACGACCGTCAATTAGGGCTTTCGCGCGCGTCGCGAGCATGAGCGCTTGGCCAGCACGCGGGCCCGGTCCCCAAGCCACAGTTTTACGAATGATATCATCATCGCTTTGGTCGGGGCGGGCATTGCGAACGAGGGTCAGAATGGCGTCGAGAACGCTTTCTCCGACGGGCAGTTTACGGACCAGACCCTGCATCTCGATCAGCTTCTTAGCCGTGAGGGCTTTCTTCGCTGCGGGGAGTGTTGCGCCCGTGGTAGCAATCAGAATGTCGCGTTCTGTCGCGAGTTCAGGGAAGCCGACATCGATCTGGAAGAGGAAACGGTCCAGCTGCGCTTCTGGCAGCGGGTAGGTGCCTTCCTGCTCAATCGGGTTTTGGGTGGCGAGAACATGAAACGGTTTTGGCAAGGCATGGGCCTTGCCCGCAATGGTCACATGCTTTTCCTGCATGGCTTGGAGCAGCGCGGATTGAGTCCGCGGGCTGGCGCGGTTGATTTCGTCGGCCATGAGGAGCTGGGTAAAGATAGGGCCTTTGATAAAGCGGAAGGCTCGAGAGCCGTCAGCGGCTTGTTCAAGCACTTCAGACCCCAGAATATCAGCCGGCATAAGGTCAGGTGTGAACTGAATGCGCGAATCTTTCAGGCCTAGAACGGTGCCAAGCGTTTCAACGAGAAGGGTTTTCGCCAGTCCCGGAACGCCGACAAGTAGCGCGTGACCACCTGATAAAATTGCTGTCGTCGCCAGATCAACAACCCGATCCTGACCATAAATGACCTGGCCAATATTAGTTCTGGCGGTTTGCAGCGTTTCGACGGCGGCTTGGGCCGCTTTTTCTGTGGCGGGATCGGGAGTGTGATCGAGCGATTGGCCCATAAGATGTGTCCCATCTGACATGGTGATACGTAGATAATCTACTATATGACGTAACGAGGCTCTGACGCGCAGGAAAGACCCATGACCAGCGAAAACACGTTAAATGGCGGTAAGCCAAGCCCAGACGCCAGCGGCTTTTCGCTGCAGGACTTATTGGATGCCTTAGCTGATACATCAGAAGGCGAACGCCCGGTCGAACGCTGGAATCCGGACTATTGCGGCGAAATGGATTTAATCATCAAAGCGGACGGATCATGGTGGCATGAGGGCGGTCGAATCACGCGTTCTGGTCTTGTCGAGCTCTTTGCGAGCGTGCTCAGGAAGGATACGGACGGACGAACCTATCTGGTCACGCCTGTTGAAAAATTGGGCATACAGGTCGAGCGCACCCACTTTTTGGCGGTGCGCGTTGATGCGATAGGTAAAGGAGAGACGCAGCGTCTTTTCTTTAAAACGAATCTCGATGAGACTGTCGAAGTGGGCCCCGAGCATCCCATCATTGTTGAAACCGATCCCAACACTCTGGAACCTGACCCCAGGGTTATTGTCCGCGGGCGGTTGGAAGCCGCCATTTCGCGCCCTGTTTTCTATGAACTCGTTGACCTCGCTGTGGAACGCGATGGTGTTTTGGGTCTCTGGTCTGGCGGCGAATTCTTTCCGCTTGGCCCGGAAGGTGTGCACAAAGCCTGATGGACGCGATTGAGCGCAAACTCCGCCATGCCTTTTTGCCTATCCAGATTACAGATGGGACGCATAAGATCACGCAAGAGACGCAACGCGTCGCGGCTGTTCTGCTCCCCTTTGTGCGACGCCCATCCGGCTGGCATCTGATCTACACGCAACGCCCAGAAACCATGCCGAGCCATGCTGGCCAAATTAGTTTCCCGGGTGGGAAAGCGGAAAAAGGTGAACGGGTTCTGGATGCCGCGTTACGGGAAACAGAAGAGGAGATTGGCATCAAACCTGCCGCTGTGGATGTCATCGGACGTTTGCCGTCCTTTGATGCGCGCGGGTTTTTTCGGGTGACCCCTTTTGCGGGAATCGTCGATCCTGATGCGGAGATGATTATCAATCCCGGTGAGGTGGAGGAAGCGTTTGAAGTTCCGCTGGCCTACCTCATGAACCCAGAAAATCACATCTGCCGTCCCGTCGAATTTGGCGGGCAGACTTACGATGTCTACTACATGCCTTACACGGGCGCGGATGGCATTGAGCGCAATATTTGGGGGATGACCGCCGGGATGACGCGACGTGTCTGGGAACGCGCTTTCAAGGATCAGATGCCTTACACCGCGATTGTGGGTTGAGACGGGCGACAGTCTGTCTAAGAGCGCAAGGATGACGGGGGCTGTTCCAATATATAGTTTCATGAAGGATGAAGGCGCGAAGGCGATCCTGGCAGCCTTGCCCGCAGGAACGACCCGCTTCGTCGGCGGTTGCATCCGTAATGCCCTGTGGGAAATCCCAACCGCTGATATCGACCTTGCCACACAGCTGGAGCCTGAAGCCGTCGCAGGGGCTTTGAAATCCGCAGGTATAAAAACCGTTCCAACAGGCATTGCCCATGGAACACTGACAGCTGTTTTTGCGGGAAAGCCCTATGAAATCACAACGCTACGCCGCGATGTTGAAACGGACGGACGCCGCGCGGTCATAGCCTACACAGAGGATTGGAACGAGGATGCGCAGCGCCGTGATTTCACGGTCAACGCACTTTACGCGGATGCAGAGGGCAAGATTTATGACCCCACAGGTGAGGGCTTAGCTGACATTGAGGCTAGGCGTTTTCGTTTTGTCGGTGAAGCCGATAACCGTGTGCGTGAGGATTATCTCCGCATCTTGAGGCTCTTTCGCTTTGTCGCTTGGTATGGGCAGGATGCGAAGATTACCAAAGAGGCGCTGACGGCATGTCGTGGGAATCGCGGCGGTTTGAAAACGCTTTCGGCAGAGCGAGTGTGGGCAGAGCTGAAAAAGCTACTATCAGCACGTGATCCCGTTCGGTCGATCCGGATCATGCTGCAACAGGACTTGTTGGAAACGCTTTTGCCGGAAGCGACAAATGTCGACGGCCTATCGCGACTGGTGAGCCTTGAAGCGCGCGAAGGGATCAAACCCGATCCACTCCTTCGCCTGATGGCGATGATGGCGCGCGAACCCTTATCGGCCACATTACTCGCCAAGCGTCTCAAGCTCTCGAACAAAGAAGCGGGGCGTTTGAAAGACTGGGCGTCAGATGGCGAGAGCCTATCGTTTGATATGCCGGAGCGCGCCCGCCTGCAGGCGATCTATCGATCTGGAAAGCAGCCTATTCTGGATCGCACGCGGTTACGCGCGGCAGGGGCCTCAGATCCGATTGAGTCGTCCAAATGGATGGTTCTGGCTGACCTTGCCATGGGATGGACGCCGCCGACCTTTCCGCTCAAGGGGGCGGACTTGCTAGAAGCCGGTGTTCCCAAAGGCCCTGCGCTCGGCAAAGCCTTGTCTGCGCTTGAAGCCCTCTGGATCAAGTCAGGCTTTTCAACAGAAAAACCGCAACTGCTCGCCGCTCTTAAACTTTTGGGATATTAGACCCCATGTCGCTCAAACTCTTCATTGGAAACTATAATTACAGCAGCTGGTCGCTCCGGCCTTGGCTGATCCTCAAGAAGATGGACATCCTCTTCACCACGGAAGTCATCAATCTTGATGTTCCTGGTTATAAGGACCGCCTGCTGGAGATCAGTTCAGCCGGAACTGTCCCGGTCCTGGAAGTCAATGACGAACGCATTCCGGACAGTCTCGCCATTGCCGAATTCTGCGCCAAGATGGTCCCCAACCTTTGGCCCAAGGACGAAGCGGACCGTGCCGAAGCTCGCCGCGTCACCCAGAAAATGCATGAGGGCTTTGAAGCGCTCCGCCGTGAAGCCCCAATGAACCTACGTCGCCGGACGAATGGGCGGATGCCCAAAGACTGTCTGAAAGACGCCGAAGAGATTGTCGATATGTGGGATGAGCTTCTAACCCGACACGACGGGCCATTTCTTTTCAATGGCTGGTCGATTGCGGATGCGTTCTACACACCGGTCGCCACCCGGTTTGAGAGTTACGATCTACCGCGCTCACCGCGCTCTGATACTTATATCTCTGAACTCATGAGCGATGAGCATTTCCAGCAATGGGAATCTAAAGCGTTTGCGGAAACCCACATTTTGCCAGAAACGGATGCTGTAAATGCGTGATCTGAAAGCTGATATTCGGACCGTTCCAGACTTCCCAAAGCCGGGGATCATGTACCGGGATATCACGACCCTCTTGGCCGATCCAGAAGCCTTAAAAGAGGCTGTCAGGCGTCTATCCGACCCGTTTCGGGATTCAGGTGTCACAGCTGTCGCTGGGATCGATGCGCGGGGATTCATCTTTGGCACTGCTGTGGCCATCGAACTAGGTGTGGGATTCGTTCCAGTTCGCAAGGCCGGGAAACTACCCTTTGAGACGTTGGAACAAGACTACGCGCTCGAATATGGTACGGACACGCTGCAAATCCACGCCGATGCGGTGGGCAAGGGCGATAATGTGCTTCTCGTTGATGATCTGATTGCGACAGGCGGAACAGCAGATGCAGCCATTTCATTGCTTAGACGGGCAGGCTGTGACGTCACTGCGGCGGCCTTCCTCGTTGACCTCCCTGATTTAGGCGGCGCCGCCAAAATCCGGGCGCAGGATGTGCCTGTAACGGCGCTCGTCTCTTTTGAGGGGCATTGAGCTTTGGAATTGAAGCGAACGATCAATTTCTATCTGGGCCACTTCGCTCTTTGGTATGTCGGCTTAAGCATACTCGTCGCTTTGATATCAGCCTTCGTTTATGACGTCGGAGGTGCGGTTCGCTTATTTATTGCCTTTGTTGCGTCCACCACTGTGGCCTCCATGTTCGTAAAAACGGAGAGGCGCGCGCCGTCAGATGACGAGCAACGCAAGCTCATTTTTGGAAGCCTTTTCATTTGGGCCGCATTGAACCTCGTCGTGGGTGTTGCCCTCTATTTCACAGGAGGCCTGTTACAAGACATTGATGCAACATCAGGCACATTGCTCGCGGTGCTGGTTTTTGTGTTTTCGCTTCTGGCTGCCGTGACGCTTCTCTTTCTATACCTCAGCTATAGTTTTATTGCCCGGAAGCAGGCGGAAAAGCTCAACGTGAAACGCTGAAAGTCAGGCAGTGAACGTCAAGAGCCTCCATATCTATCCGATCAAGTCCTCGCGTGGGTTTTCTCTTGATATGGCTAGAGTGGAACGAGAAGGGTTTGAGGGGGATCGACGGTGGGTTTTGATCAATCGCGATGATCGCTTTATTTCGCAGAGAACCCACCCGGACCTCGCGAAGTTAAGCCTCGCAATCACGTCGTCAGGTCTGTCACTGACCTTCGACGGCGATCAGTTGGAGATTGATAATCCAGACGGAAATCTCGCGAATTTCACAGTCTGGAATGATGAAGCCACGGGATATCTGGCGGATGATTCTGTGAATGATTGGTTCTCTGATCGTTTAGGTGAACCGCTCCGCTTGGCGTTTATGGGAAAAGGCGCAGGCCGCGACCATGAAAGCTCTGCGACGGGTGAAGTCCTTCCGGTGAGTTATGCGGATGGATATCCCATTCTGATTGCCAATGAGGCTTCGTTGGATGCGCTCAATGATTATCTCGGCTCTGAAGAACCCGACCTCCCCATGGCCCGGTTCAGGCCGAATATTGTCGTTGAAGGGGCTGAGGCTTGGGCGGAAGATGGATGGGCGCGGGTCAGGATCGGTGACCTTGAGATTGACGTCATCAAACCGTGCACGCGCTGTGTCATGACGACGTTGAACCCAATGACGGGTGAAGACGAAGGCGATGCGGTGATGCGCGCCATGATCGCGCTGCGGCGGTCAGCCGATAAAGCGCTCAAAGGTGTCTTGTTCGGAATGAATGCGGCGCCGAAAAATCTGCGGGAGATCCGCGTTGGCGACCGGATCGAAGTCCTAGAGACCCGAGATCCTTGGCCGCTGGTCGCCCCTAAACATTGAATTTAAACAGCATCACATCGCCGTCTTTGACGATGTACTCCTTGCCTTCCTGGCGGACTTTACCCGCTTCTTTCGCGCCCTGTTCACCGCCATTCTCGACATAATCATCGTAGGCGGTTGTTTCCGCGCGGATAAAGCCTTTTTCAAAATCGCCGTGGATAACGCCAGCGCAGCGCGGCGCGGTCCAGCCGTCGCGGAAGGTCCAAGCGCGCGCTTCCTTTGGTCCGGCCGTGAAGTAGGTTTTCAGACCGAGTAGCGCATAACCGGCTCGGATGAGGCGGTTCAGGCCCGGCTCTTCGAGTCCGAGTGCATCCAGATATTCTGCCTGCTCTTCATCCTCAAGAACTGCCAATTCCGACTCAATCTTGGCTGAGATGATAACCGCTTGCGCGCCTTCGGCCTCAGCGTGAGCAACGACTGTTTCAGAGTAAGCGTTGCCTGTCGCGGCGCTGTCTTCATCCACATTGGCGACATACAGGACGGGTTTCGTCGTCAGGAGCTGCAGCATCCGCCACGCTTTCTCGTCGTCATTGTCAATATCGACGGTGCGGGCTGGCTTGCCTTCTTCGAGCGCGGCAATTGCGACTTCGATCAGACGCATGGTCTGTTCAGCATCCTTGTCGCGTTGCTTGAGTTTCTTTTCGAGACCGGGTTTGCGTTTCTCAAGGCTTTCAAGATCAGCGAGCATCAACTCGGTCTCAATCGTCTCATAGTCCGCCATGGGGTCGATGCGGCCTTCGACATGGGTGATATCATCATCGTCAAAGCAGCGTAGAACGTAAATGATGGCATCTGTTTCGCGAATATTAGCAAGGAACTGGTTACCCATCCCTTCGCCTTTAGACGCGCCTTTGACGAGGCCCGCAATATCGACAAAATTCATCCGGGCAGGGACCGTTTGGGCCGATTTGGCGATATCCGCGATCTTGAAGAGGCGGGGTTCTGGTACAGCGACATCCCCCACATTGGGTTCAATTGTACAGAAAGGATAGTTCGCCGCCTGTGCGTTAGCCGTCTTTGTCAGCGCATTGAAAAGCGTCGATTTTCCGACGTTCGGAAGGCCAACAATGCCGCACTTAAAACCCATGGAAATTACCTTGAAATATATTCAGCGACACGGGTTTGAAAGAGTTCCGTATCGCCTTTGGCCAGCATGTCTGCGTAGCGGGCAATGCCGTTACACATGTCGTCGCGGATATCGGTCTCGTCTTTGGCAAAGCCCGACAGGACGTAGCCGCTCACACGATCTTTGTGACCCGGATGGCCGATGCCAAGCCGGATGCGCCCAAAGTCTGGTCCGCCGCACATCTGATTAATGCTTCGGAGGCCATTGTGCCCAGCCAGACCGCCGCCCATTTTCACACGAACTTTCCCAGGGGCAATGTCGAGCTCGTCGTGAAAGACGGTCACGTTTGCTAACGGGACCTTGTAAAACGCCATGGCCTTTTGAACGGCCACGCCGGATTTGTTCATGAAAGTCGTAGGCTTGAGGATGAGGGTTTTCTCACCCCCAATTGTACCAGAGCGGACAAGACCTGAGAATTTGGCCTGTTCAGTACCGAAGTCATGGTCGTCAGCAATCGCGTCAACGACCATAAATCCAATATTGTGGCGATCGAGCGCGTGCTTTGTGCCCGGATTACCCAGTCCGACCCAGATTTGCATGGGTTCAGGCTCCGCTTTGCGACGCAGCCAGCCAAACATGCTGGCTATTCGTCGCCGCCGTCTTCTGCATCGTCTGCAGCGGCTTCATCACCTTCTTCGCCCTCATCAGTTGTCTTGGACGTCCGAGAGGCAACGATTGTTGCAATCGTAAAGTCGCGATCTGTGATGGTAGGTGTGATACCGTCTGGCAGTGTAATGTCTGAAATGTTGAGGGCGTCACCAATATCAAGCGCAGAGACGTCGGCTTCAAACCCTTCAGGAATGTCACCAGCAGGGGCTGTAACCTCGATGGCAAAGCGAACAACATTGAGAACACCGCCGCGCTTCATGCCCGGAGACTTGTCTTCACCGACAAATGTGACTGGAACTTCGACGTCAATTTTCGTCTTGTTCGTCACGCGATAGAAATCGACGTGCTGTGGGAAGTCGGTCACAGGGTGGAACTGAACGTCCTTAGTAAAGACCTTCTGCTTTTTGCCTTCGTGAGACAGTTCGATCATGGAGCCGAGAAAATCACCAGAGTTCAGCGCTTTAAGCACCTCATTCATTTTCACAGACACAGCGACGGGGGCTTCACCGCCACCATAAACAACGCCTGGTACCAAGCCATTACGGCGGGCTTCGCGCGCCGCGCCAGTCCCCGTGCCTTCGCGCACGGTCACATCAAGAACAACACCCATCGGATAATCCTACTCAATTGTTCGGTTTAAAAGGAAAGCCGCCCGGAAATCGCGGACGGCTCGTTCGGGAGCGCCCATAGTCGAGCGCTGAAAAAAGTGCAAGCTGTCACATCACGTTGGGTATGACATCAAGACAGTCACCAGGGTGCGAGATCCCATCGGATAAGGAACACCGCAAGCAGAAGTGCGGCAAGTCCAACAAGCGGGAGGCCGACCGTGGTACGCAAACGGATGCGTTGGTTATCCCGATAGAAGATCGCGAGGATCAACGTCATGAGACCCAGAACGCCCCCAATCATCACCAAGGTTGCACCTAAGCGTGCAGGCGGCGCAAAACCCGCGACAAGGCTGACCTCGGCGATTTCGTAAGCGGCTGCACCGCCGACACCGATGAGTGCGAGACCTGTCAGTGAGGTGAGAGCTGTGAAGGTGGCGAACGCTCTGGGTCGAGCGGGGCCAGCGCTAGGCATATTGTAGGGGATCGGCGCAAAACGTCTGGCGATAAAGCCAAAGACAATCGCTACGAGGCCAACGAGTATGGTCAGAGTGAGCAGCACAAACTGAACGACCGGAGGTACAACACGCTTCGGATCTTCCGCGGCCAGACTGGCGAGTTCAATGGTGGTGTTCGTCTGAAGATAGTTCAAATATTTGGGCGGCTCGACACCCTCCTCAAGACAGGTTGCGTCGAGGGCGGACAGGTCTTGGCTTGGATCATCAAAGAAGTCTGTCATGACTTGCGCGCCACACTCTGACATGGAGCGTGTTGGTCCATGGCCCGCATAAGGCACGATGATCAAGCGACCATTTGAGAAACCGGGGGCGATCCGTTCCGCCATATCTGGGGGTGTGATCGGATCCCAATCCCCATTGATGATGAGGGTCGGAAGGTCCGTTTGGATTAGCTGGTAATCGGCGCGATCACGTGGACCGACACCCGCATCGACACAGGCTTGTGCGGCGGCTTGGCTGCCTGCCACTGTGAAGACCTCGCCGGCAAAACGTGGGTTTTCGGCCAGGTCTTCTGCGGCAATCTCCGCGGTCGCCGCGACATAGCCATCATTGCACCGGATGAGAGCGCCCATGGCTGAGGATGAGTCTTCACCGCCACCCGTATTGAGATTGGTAAAGCCCTTGAACTTTTCAGCATCGGGCTCATCCAGAATACGGACCATCGCTTTCATGACCGCTGGAATGGCGGGATGCTGATCCTGCTCATACATCATCTGGAAGGGCAGGAACGCCGCGACGGCTGCGGGTAATGTGACGCTTCCGGCGGGATACAGTTCCTCATCCAGCGCTTCAATTGTGAGTGGCGTTTCGACAAGCTGTTTGAAAATTCGGTTCAGGTCTTCTTCGAGGCCTTCGCAGATCTTGGCGTCTTGGCGTTCACATTCGTCGAAAATCAGGTTGAAGTCGCGCTCAATCCAGCGGTGAAGGCGCATGAGGTCGACAAGATCATTTGGGACAATGGCGTCCAAGACGAGCGCTTCAATCCCTTCTGGATCGATATTGACCAGCATCTGCCCCAAATGACTGCCATAGCTGATGCCCCAGACATTCCAGCTCTCATAGCCAAGGGCGCGACGCAGCGCGCGGACGTCGCGGGCATTCTCGACCGTGTTATAGCCGCGAATGTCAATGCCGCGGGCTTTTGCGTATTCGAAACAGTCGAGAAGGCGCTGTGTCGACTCGCGTTCGCGTTGTTCTGTTGTCGTCGCCGTGATCTGCTCGCGTCGGGTCTGGCCATAGAAGGGACAGATTTCCTCCGAGTCACCAATCCCGCGCTGATTGAGAATGTAGAGGTCCCGTGTCTTTGTGAGGTCATGCTCAAGAAACCGCGAGACGTAGGGATTGATGCTGACGCCGGGGCCGCCCGTCAGGTAGGCCACAGGATCATCGCGAACCACAATCGGTTCTTCGTCTTCAGAGGTGCTTTCGTCTTCGTCCTCATCCTCGAGACGCCCTTCGGCCACAATCTTCGCGAAAGCTAGTCGTACCATCCGGCTATCTGGGACTTCCCGGTTTTCCGGAACGGTTATGAAGCCACAGGTGACACGGCCCGGTTCATAGTCGATCTCGTCCTTGAAGGGGCAGATGACAGAGACGACCTCACTCAGCGGGTCATTGAGAATGATATCGGGAGCAAGCTCAGCTTCGACACCCAACTCAGCTTCAGGCGAGGGGGCGGGGATATCTGCGGTCTGCGCAGCAGCCATACCAACAGAAAACAGCAACGGAGCCGTCAGCCCTAACGCAAAACATCCCCATTTTTGGCTTAGAAACTTCATCAAACGTCCCCAACGTCAGCAACCAAAGCTACCGTTCAGCAGTTGGTTGGATTTTGCAAGGGGCGGCGCGCGAAAACTGAAATTCTAACAGCTCTCGCTTCGTCTTTAGCCAAAGAGCTTGGATACACTCTCATCATTTGCGATGCGGCGGATGGCTTCACCTAGCAGTGTTGCAGAAGAGAGTTCGCGAATCTTATCGCAATTCTTCACCGCTTCGGGCTGCGCAATTGTGTCAAGAATGACGACTTCTTTGAGTTCGCTGTTGGTAATGCGTTCAACAGCCGGACCAGAGAGTACACCATGCGTGATATAAGCCGAGACAGATGATGCGCCGTGGTCTTTCAGCGCTGAGGCGGCGTTGGCGATGGTGCCGCCAGAGTCGATAATGTCATCATAGAGGATACAGTTCCGCCCGGCG
>JBCBGR010000022.1:0-16922 GCA_038526555.1 Pseudomonadota bacterium | reverse complement strand
GTTTTCGCTGGTGTTGACGCTTTCTTGGAGAGCGCAGCGATTTTCTTGTTCAGAGCCGCGATTTCAGCTTCCAGCTCTTCAACGCGGTTGTCGTTGCTGCCGAATGGGACAGCGTTACGGACTGTCTCAACACCTTCTTCGACGAGGTCAGTCGCTTTTGTGCGGTACTCTTTTGTGAGTTCCAGACCTTTGCCTTCGAGAACTTCGCCTTTTTTAACGAGTGTGTCGAACAGCTCACCAGATTTAGCTTTCAGCTGGTCAGCGCGGAATTGTGCGCGCTCGTATGCCAGGCCGTAAAGACCAACGTAGGCCAGTGCACCTTTACGCAGGTTTGCAACAGCAACGTTTTCTGTTTTTTCGACTTTTTTTGTTGTTTTGGCTTTTGCCATGATGTGTTCCTTCTCAGGTTAGAATTCTCTAGCGCTCGCACTCATTTGCGAGCCGCTGTGTTCATGAGATCTAAATAGGACCAAAAATTAGAAAGTGCGCCCTAAACTGCCTTGGCAGCAATGACATAGTTCTGACCGGTCCGCAGCGCCCCTTCAGAATCGATAATTTTGTGAGCCTGTTGGCGCAAAGATTCGCCATGCTGTCTCAGCGCTTCCGCCAGCGAGCGATCCTCAATCCGATCGAGAGACGGGGCGCATAGATTAATCTGTGCATCGACAAACTTCGGGCCATGGCGAATATCGAAATGTTTCACCTTCAGGATTGAAAACCTCGACTCACGTAGGCGGTCACAGACCCACAGCGCTGGGTATTCCCGATAAGGCATGACGCCAGACAGAAGCATACAAGAATCCCGAAACCGTCCAATCTCCCAAACCACGCGACCGGCGGCATCCTCGGGACGATGGGTCGGCACATAAGGCTCCAGTCCCGTGATATAGAGCCTATCTTTTGTCAGAGGGCGCAACCGCGCGAAGAGATAAGGCTGGAAGTAAGGCGCAAAGCCCTCAATTGCGCCGAGCAGGTAATCTGCGAGGACAGTGTCAAAACTCTCGCCTTTGAGGAAATCGGGATCGCCCCAATTACCAGCAATGACCTGATCGCCGGACCGCATCCGGTCCTGGACGGCCTCTTGCGAAAAGTCCCGCTCTCGCGCGGATCCTGCGACAGCCGTCCACCGATCCGTTTCAAGGCCAGAAACCCACCGAAGCGAATTGACGCCTGTCCCGGCGTCCAGCATCCACCCCCAAGGCCGATCGCCCTGTAAGCGTTCGATATGACGAAACAGGGCGGACGGCTTACGGAGCTTGGCCATTGTTGGGCGATGCGATCCTTAGTTCAGAATGCCGTTCGCGCGAGCGCGGCGCGACCACCAGACTTCGAAAAGGCCGAGCAGGACAACGATAATCGGCATTACCCAATAGGTAGACCCGCTGGCTTCTTTAAACGCAGACTCAGTAAACACAGGAATGAAGGAGATAACAGCCCCGATCAGCGAGGCAACGAAAAGCGGTGCGGCATGGCGCTTACGCAACAATAAGAATATCGCGGCGAGCAAACCACCCCAGACCGCGATTGCATAAGCCGCTGTCGCCCAGAGCGGGTAGACATCGCGTGTCGCTAACATGGCTTCGCCATACATTTCGGCATATTGCGCATCAGACGCAGCCTTATCGATAATGTAAATGACGCAGCCGAAGGCATTCCATAGCAGGAAAACCACGCCTAAAATCCAGAATAGTGCATTTGGCTTTTTCATAAGCCCCTCCCCTTTTATTCGGGAGCCCTGTCTTCAGTAGCTCCTCACGTGCTAAGATTGCCAAAATGCCGCAGGCGAGTCGAGTCAGATCATAAAAGAGGCAAGAGGCCTCTCAATTAAGAGGGCTGTGCAAGCTGCAAATTCTGCGCGCGAAATTCACTGGGGGTCAGACCAGTCTCGCGTTTGAAAGCACGGTTGAACGGACCAATCGATGAAAACCCACAGTCCAGCGCGATCATAAGAATAGACTGCTGACGGGTCTCCAGAGCGACCAGCGCAGCCTTCGCCGCCTCAATACGGTATTCATTGACCAATGTATTGAAGTTCGGAAATCCCAGGATGGCTGTGATGCAGGCGCTCACACGATGGTTTGTTTCTCCCAAACGACGCGCCAGTGATGGTAGCCTTAAATCTGGATCCAGATAGAGCCTATCCTGTTCCAGGCTTTGCAAGAGCCGCGTCGCCAGTTGCTGATCATCCTGAGAAATATGGGCCAGTTGACGGCGCTGACGCTTGGGACGTGGCAGGGCGTGGCTGCGCCTATACCACCAAGACCCAACGCTCGCTCCAAGCGCGATCAGTGAGCAGATGATTTTCACCTGATCCGCGAACTGATCCGCGCTCGGCCCCTCAGGGATGCTGCCAAGCCAAACATCGGAAGTCAGCAACAAGGCCCCATACCCACTGGCAAAGATGAGGCGGAACCGCTTCTCATGGGTGGGTAGCGCCCGATGATAGCCCAAAAAAGCTTCCACAAAAGTCAGCAACAAAACGGTTGAACTCAGCAACCCGTGAATATTGGACGCAAACCCCAATGCGTAGTGGGTCACATCAGCACCGCTGTGAAAATAACGCAGAAGATCGATCAGAAGCCCGGTGACAATGAGCGCGAGGACAATCGCTAACGGCCAGACCTCTTTATGCGCGTCGACCCGGAACAGGCTTCGCGCGAACAGCCAGGAAAATCCGCAGGTTGCCGTGCCAGCTAATCCAATAATGATTGAGACCGCCCCAAGGTCCCAAAGGGTCGATACTATAAAGGAAAGGATCGCGAGCCAGAACACACCCGCCGTCAAATCGAGATTATGAAGCGCCCTGAAGGCAGTCCAGCGCTGAGACAGAGTTTGGGTCGTCGGAAATGACGTCACCATGATCTCGTCTCCCTTTTTGCAGTGTCCATCGTCAGTGACTGACAAATCTTACAGTCAAATGATGGTCTTTTTCGAAATCGGCAAGACGAAAGACGCACAATCCGGTCTGCAGGGTGCAACACCCACGAACCAGAAATGATCTGACATGTCTTCGTCTCCCTCCAAACTGCGCCCCGCCCGAACAACACTCAACAAACGACTGCAGCAATCTACAACCGCTTGGTTTATTGCGACAGCCATCGGGCAACTCGCCTTCATCAGCTTCATCATTGCGTTTTACTATGTGAGTATTTTCACAGGTGACTTCGCCCATTGGAACACGAAGCCACTGATTAAGGGCTATGAAGCTGGCGACACATCCGGGAATGCGGTCTTTGCTGGACATGTGATCCTCGCGGCGATCATGACCCTGACGGGCTTGTTGCAACTTATCCCGCAAATCCGATCAAAAGCACCGCACATTCACCGCATATCCGGGCGCATCTTTGTGACCCTGGCGTGCCTACTGGCCTTAAGCGGACTCTGGCTCGGTTGGGTCAGGGATACGCGATTGTCCTGGGTGAGTGCCTATGCCGTCTCACTGAACGGCATTTTGATCCTCGCCTTTGCGGTCCCGACCGTCTGGTACGCGGTCAAGCGCAAAATCGCGATTCATAAACGCTGGGCGATCAGGCTCTTTCTGGCCGCGAGCGGCGTTTGGTTCTTGCGCATTTTTTTAACGGCATGGCTCATTATTGCGGGAGGACCAAAGGGTATGAACGCGACCATGTCTGGGCCTGTCGATATGGTCATTACCTACGGCTCTTATCTCATCCCGCTCATCATTTTCGAAATCTACTGGCGCGCCAAAGTGTTCGAGAAGGATTGGCTCAAGAGGGTGGCGCTCACCCTGATGGTCAGCGCCACGCTTGTGACAATGATTGGTATTTTTGGAAGCATTTCCTTTTTGTGGGGGCCTTACCTCTGAGGGCCTAGGACCAACAAAAAACCCGGCGCGAAGGCCGGGCCAAAACAAATATAAATGTGAGGTTAGAGGTCGAGGAGGAGCCGTTCCGGATCTTCCAGACACTCCTTGACGCGGACAAGGAAGGTGACTGCCTCTTTGCCGTCGACAATGCGGTGATCGTAGGACAGGGCCAGATACATCATTGGGCGAATGACGATTTCGTCGTTCACCACAACCGGACGCTTCTGGATTTTGTGCATACCCAGAATACCGGATTGCGGCGGGTTCAGGATCGGTGAGCTCATCAGGGAGCCGTAAACACCACCATTAGAAATCGTGAACGTCCCGCCGCGCATATCATCCATAGAGAGATTGCCATCGCGCGCTTTCGCGCCCAGTTCGCCAATCCCTTTTTCGATCCCAGCGAGTGAGAGCTTATCGGCATCCCGCAGGACAGGCACGACAAGACCTTTGTCGGTGCCGACAGCAATGCTGATATCATAGAAATTCTTGTAGATGATGTCCGTGCCGTCGATTTCGGCATTCACAGATGGAATGTCTTTCAGTGCTTCGACGCAGGCTTTCACAAAGAAAGACATGAAACCGAGCTTCACGCCATGCTTGGAGACAAACAGCTCTTTATACTTGGAGCGAAGCGCCATGATTTCGGACATGTCGGCTTCATTATAAGTGGTCAGCATTGCTGCTGTGTTTTGGGCGTCCTTCAAACGACGCGCGATCGTCTGGCGCAGGCGGGACATGCGGACGCGCTCTTCGCGTTGGCCCAACTCACGTGGCGCAGACGGTGCAGTCGGGGCTGGGGCCGGCACAGCGGGCGGCTGCGGGACAGCCGCAGGCGCAGGTGCAGACTTCTTGGCCGTGCCAGCGTCGAGCGCCGCCTGCGCATCGGCTTTCAGGATACGACCATCTTTCCCAGTTCCCGCAATCTTTGACGAGTCCAGATCATTTTCGCGGATGATTTTGGCTGCTGCTGGCATCACATGGGGCTGATCTTCATCTGACCCTGAATCCGCCACGGACGCGGCTGGTGCCTGTGCAGCAGGAGCAGGCGCTGAAGCACCTGATGCGCCGCCCAAACGGGCAATCGTTTGGCCAATGGTGGCAATGTCACCTTCAGCCACCAGAATTTCTGTCAGGACACCGGCTTGCGGTGCGACAAGTTCTTGGGCGGCTTTGTCGGTTTCCAGCTCAACAATCGCTTCATCTTTCTCGACCGCATCACCGACCTGTTTCATCCAGCTGGCGACCGTGACCTCCGCAACACTTTCACCGACATTCGGCACATCTATATCGATGGTTTCCCCTGAACCTTCCGCGGGCGAAGGTGCGGCCGGAGCCTCAGCGGGCGTTTCAGGCGCAGCGTCGCTGGATCCAGACCCGGCACCCATTTTCGCAATCAAGGTTCCGACTTCGACCGTGTCGCCTTCAGCAACGAGAATTTCAGACAGAACGCCATCCTCAGGTGCAACCAGTTCCTGGCTGGCTTTGTCCGTTTCGATTTCAACGATCGGATCGTCTTTTTTCACCGTGTCACCCGCCTGCTTCATCCAGCTGGCAATGGTAACTTCCGAGACACTCTCGCCGACATTGGGAATTACGATATCAGTCATAATGGCGCTCCTAGCGCTCCTGTTGCGATATGAACAGATTAAACAATAGTCTTAAGTGAGAAACTCTGGCGATCGTCGCCAGAGTGACGTTGCCTATTTCTCAAACACACCGTCAATGATGGCCTTTTGCTCTTTCTTGTGCTTGGCGGCGATCCCCGTCGCGGTTGAGGCCGCGGGTGGACGGCCAATATAGCGAACGCGTGTGTTGTCGGCCCCCAGAGCGGTGAGCGTCTCTTCAAGATGCGGCTCAATAAAGCTCCACGCGCCCATATTCTTCGGTTCTTCCTGACACCAGATCATATCTGCCTGTTTGAACCGTTTCAGCTCTTCCGTCAGTGCGCCGTTCGGATAGGGGTAGAATTGCTCAACCCGCAGGAGATAAACATCGCCGCGGCCCAGCTTCTCTCTGGCTTCCAACAGGTCAAAATAGACCTTACCGGAACAGATCACGACTTTCTTGATCTTCTTATCGTCGACCAGTTTCACTTCGAAGTCATCCGGGCGATATTCCGCATCATCCCAGAGAACACGGTGGAAGAACGTGTCCTGGCCCATTTCATCGAGCGTGGAGACGCAGAGCTTATGGCGCAGCAAGCTCTTTGGGCTCATCACGATAAGCGGTTTCCGGAAATTTCGGTGAACCTGACGGCGCAGCACATGGAAGTAGTTCGATGGGGTCGAAACATTGACGACCTGCATATTATCTTCCGCACACATTTGCAGATAGCGTTCGAGCCGCGCGGAGGAATGCTCCGGCCCCTGTCCTTCATAGCCGTGCGGCAAGAGCATCACGAGACCGCTCATGCGCAGCCATTTCTGTTCCGCTGAACTGATGAACTGGTCGACCATGACCTGCGCGCCATTGGCAAAGTCTCCAAACTGCGCTTCCCAAATGGTCAGAGCATTGGGCGCCTGGGTGGAGAAACCATATTCAAAGCCGAGAACCGCTTCCTCGGACAGGTGTGAGTTCAGCACCTGATAATATTGCTGTTCATCGGAGAGGCTATTGAGCGGCGTGTATTTCTTCTCTGTTGTCTGGTCGATGAAGTGTGACTGCCGCTGGGAGAAGGTTCCGCGCTCACTGTCCTGACCGGACAGGCGGACCGCATGACCTTCCATGACCAGCGACCCGAAAGCAAGATGTTCGGCCAGACCCCAGTCAATATCGCGGCCTGCTTCAATCTTGTCTGCGCGCATTTTGATAATGCGCTTCAAGGTCCGGTGAATGTTCACATCGTTCGGAACCTTTGTGACGCGTTGCCCGATCTCTTTGAGCGTCTCAACTTGAACACCCGTCACACCGCGACGCTTCTCATCGTCCAGTCCCGGCAGTGTAATCCCAGACCAAACGCCGTCCAGCCATTCAGGCGCTTGGGTTTCGAAATTCTTCGCCTTGTCAAACTCTGTATCGAGATAGGCGTAGAAGTCGTCTTCGCGTTGTTTGTACTCTGCCTCAGTCAGATCGCCTTGTTTGATCAGGCGCTCCGCATAGAGCTTGGCGGGTGAGGCCTTGTCGTTGATCACATTATACATGATCGGCTGCGTGAAGGACGGATCGTCGCCTTCATTGTGGCCGTAGCGGCGATAGCAGACGAGATCGATCACAACATCTTTGCCAAATAACTGGCGATACTCTGTCGCGATCCGCGCGGCATAGACGACCGCTTCCGGATCATCACCATTCACATGGAAAATCGGAGCTTGCACGAAAAGCGCCACATCAGAGCAATATTCACCGGATCGATATTCATCCGGTGTGGTCGTAAATCCGATCTGATTGTTCACGATCAGGTGGAGCGAGCCGCCCGTGCGATAGCCTGTCAGCTGGCTCATCTGCATGGTTTCCGTCACAACGCCTTGCCCGGCAAAAGCACTATCGCCATGGAGCAGGACGGCCAAAACCTCTTTCGGGTTATGGGACTTATATGTCCCAGACATTTGCTGCTGCTTGGCGCGCGTCTTCCCGATCACAACGGGCGCAACGACTTCCAGGTGAGAGGGGTTCGGCGCCAGAGACAGGTGAACCTTATTCCCGTCAAATTCCCGGTCATCGGAAACACCGAGGTGATATTTCACATCGCCGGACCCGAAATCTTCGGCCCCTGAGGCCACACCGCCGAGAAACTCGTAGAAGATGGCCGAGTAAGGCTTTTTCATCACAGAGGCCATGACGTTCAAACGCCCACGGTGCGGCATGCCAATATTAATGTCTTTCAGACCCAACTGCCCACCGCGCTTTATGATCTGCTCCATCGCAGGCAAAAGCGCCTCACCGCCATCGAGACCGAACCTCTTCGTTCCGGGATAGCGCTTATGCAGAAGTTGCTCAAAACTTTCGGCTTCGATAAGCTTTTGCAGAATGGCAAGGCGACCTTCTTTGGTAAAGCTGACCTGCTTATCCGGACCTTCAATCCGCTCCTGAATCCAGGCTTTCTCTTCCGGATTCGTGATGTGCATGAATTGCACACCAATCGTCCCACAATAGGTGCGACGGACAATCTCCAAAATCTGATTGATAGTCGCATATTCTAGACCCAGCACCCCGTTGATGAAGATGTCGCGGTCGAGATCTGACGCGCCAAAGCCATAAGTCGACGGATCAAGTTCAGGGTGAGTGCCATATTTGCGAAGCCCCAACGGATCGAGATCAGCGATCAAGTGTCCACGCACACGGTAAGCACGGATCAGCATCAAGGCATTGAGCGAGTCACGAGCAGCACCTTGGACTTCATCCGCGGAGAGCTCTGGTTGTTTCTTCGCAATCGTTGAGACGATCGCCACCGGGCTGTCGCCCCAATCGCCAGTCAACGCAGACGTCAGCTCGCCATTCGGCGCAGGCGGCCAGTTCGGGTCTTTCCAGCTAGGCCCGTCCGCATTGGCTTTCGCATTGGCACGGTCTTCGCCGAGCGCGTCAAAATAGGCCCGCCACTGCGCATCGACACTGGTCGGATTATCCGCGTAGCGCGCCTGCATCTGCTCCAAATAGAGCGCTGACGCCCCATCGAGAAAATCGGTATCAATAAAAGCTTGGTTTAGCTCAGTTCGCTTGGCCATGTGCGCAGCTCTTTTATTTAGCTATCGTGCGTTGGACGCCTTAGCCCAACCCGTTCGCCCTGTCATCGGGACTTAAGGTCAATAGAGAGTGAATCTCATCAAAGGTTGCCAAAAAGTGCAGCTTCAGCGGACGATGACGCCTTTGTAGTGATCAAGACGAGTCACAAAGCCGGAAAAACTCGCTTCAGATCATCATGTTTTGATTACGCCCGCCTTGCTTTGGGTCTGAGGGCGACTTTATTCTCAGCCTGAATCTCCTGCGCGGCCGCATTATAAGGATAAGACATGACACGTTTGACACTCTCCACTGCCATCGCAGCGATTTTGATGGTCGCTTGCGCGCCTGCTGCGGAAGACACCGTTGAGAACACAGTGGATCAGGCAACGGAAACCGTGGAAGCCGTTGTCGAAACCGTGATGCCCGCAACAGCCGTTATGCCAGAGGCTCCGCGCGATCCCGGGGCCACCGCAGATATCCTCAATCGCAATGGAGAGAGCACAGGCTCCGCGCTGCTTTATCAAGGGACGGACGGGGTTTTGATTCGCATCGCGGTCAGCGGGTTAGAACCCGGTGTGCATGGCATGCATTTCCACGCAGCCGGCACATGCGCCGATCCTGAAGAGGGCTTCATGGCGACAGGCGGGCACGTCATGCCACTCGGCAAGCCCCACGGTTACATGCATCCCGAAGGCCCGCATGCGGGCAACCTCCCGAACTTGATCGTCCATGCTGACGGGACAGCTGTCGTTGAACTGCACACGCATTTGGTCAGCTTGTCTGGTGATGTCGCCCCTTTGCTCGATGAAGATGGGTCGACCTTGATCATTCACGAGAATGAGGATGACCATTTCACACAGCCCATTGGTGGCGCCGGTGGCCGTGTGGCCTGTGGCGTGATTGAGGCCGCCCCTTAAACATCAACGCCTATAATCTCTGAGGCCGTCCAGATTTGAAGCGATAGAGCGAATCAAGTCCATGTTATAATATTGCATAATGGGAGAAGCAGCCTTATTTCAAAAGTTCCTCTCATTAAGGCTACTCCGATATGTCGACTACTGTTCTTCCCGAAGAATCGCGTCTTCCCGTCACTGTTCTGTCTGGCTTTCTCGGCGCTGGGAAAACCACACTTCTGAACCGCGTCCTGAATAATCAGGAAGGCCACCGCGTCGCCATCATCGTCAATGACATGTCGGAAGTGAATATTGACGCAGATGTCGTGCGTGAGGACTCCGCCCTCACCCGGACTGATGAAACACTCGTCGAAATGTCCAATGGCTGTATTTGCTGCACGCTGCGCGATGACCTCCTCCAAGAAGTGCGCAAACTCGCTGAAGCGGGACGGTTTGATTATCTGCTGATCGAATCGACCGGGATTTCAGAGCCGCTGCCCGTCGCTGCCACATTCGACTTCCGCGACGAGTATGGGGTCAGCCTCTCGGACGTGGCGCGCATAGATACAATGGTGACGGTCGTCGATGCCGTAAACCTGCTCAAAGACTATTCGAGTCATGACTTCCTGTCTGATCGCGGCGAAGTGCTCGGCGATGACGATGAGCGCACCCTCGTTCACCTACTCACCGATCAAATTGAATTTGCGGATGTCGTCGTGCTCAACAAAGTGGATGACGCCAACCCAGATCAAGTGGATGCCGCGCGCAAAATCATCCGCAGCCTGAATGCGGATACAGAAATCATCGAAGCCAATTATTCGGACGTGCCGACAGACAAGATTTTCGACACGGGCCTGTTCGATTTTGCCAAAGCCGAGACCCATCCCATGTGGGCCAAAGAGCTTTACGGCTTTGCGGATCATGTGCCCGAAACGGAAGAATATGGCGTGACATCTTATGTTTACCGCGCGCGTCGCCCGTTCCACCCGCAAGCGATCCATGACCTTCTGAACGGACCTCTCCCAGGCGTCATCCGGGCGAAAGGCCATTTCTGGTTCGCCACGCGTCCCGAATGGCTCGCCGAGTTTTCTCTGGCCGGCGCACTGTCCAGCATTTCACCGTTGGGCCGTTGGTGGGCCTCTATGCCGAAGAGCAGCTGGCCCGATAATCCCGCACTGGAAGATTACATCGCGTCGAATTGGGAAGAGCCTTGGGGCGACCGCCGTCAGGAAATCGTATTCATCGGGTCCGGCATTGACTGGCCTGCGCTGACAGCGCGGCTCGATGCGGCACTGATGCCCGAAGATTTCAATGGCATCGAAGACGACCTCGTTGATCCCTTCCCAATCTGGCGGGCACAACCCGCAGCCGCCTAAAATCTCTACTTTTTAAAGAGCCACAATCATGTCCATTATTCCGAGTAATTATGACGAATGGGAACGCTGCATCACTGTCGATTGCGGCATCCCGCTGACCGCCGATTTTGTGGCTGAACGGATCGAAGCCCTGCAAAACGACAAAGACTACGGCACGCAAAAGTTTGTCAAGCAATGGGGCGAAGCGCACCGGACGCAGACCCTTGAGTGGTTCCGTGAGGCGGCCCGGAAACTGGCGGTCTAAGGCTCGCTTTCATAGCCGGTTCGGATAAATGACGATCTTTACGGCAAAGACACTCGAAGACTTCAAATTGTTCCCGGACGAGTCCAGGAGTTTGGCCTTAATGGCCCGTCCCGCGCCATCGGACGCGCCCTCATTCTTTGCAGGCCTGACCGAGACGCCTTTCCGGGTCTCCGCCATGATCAGACAGGCAGAAGCCAGAGACGATATAGGCTGGGCGCTCGCCGACATCCTTCCGGCGCGTCACCGCGCCGATCCATTTTATGCGATCTGGGTCGCGGACATGGCCGATATTTGTCGCACTGTCTGCGGTATGCTGCGCTCAGAGACTGTTCGCTTCCGGCTTGATACGTTCCGCGGCTGTCAACGCTATCACATCGACAATATCGCGTTCCGAACAATCGTGACCTATTTCGGGGCTGGCACAGAATATCTGCTCAGTGATGGGGGCTGTCGAAAGGCTTATGAACGCGGCGCACCAAATGAAGAGATCGTCAAAGACCCCTCCGCCATTCGCCACATCAACCCTTGGACCGTCGCCGTATTCCGCGGCGGACCGAACGGTATTCTGCACAAGACACCAGACGCGGCGATTAAATCACCGTCCGTCTTTATGCGGGTTGATCCAGCGCCAGAAGTCTAGACTTGATGTCTAACGGGGTGGTCGGGGACGTTGCTGTCCAGCTTGACCCTCGCGACCTTGCGATCGGTTACGGCCCTCCGGCATTTGGATGAAAAGCTCATCGCGCGTGATCAGCCCATCACGGTTCTTATCAAACCGCTCAGCCGCGCGTTCCAAACCAGTCGAAAATTCCTGTCTGGACAGACCGCCACTACCGTCGCGATCCAGCATCAGGATTGTGGGACGCGCGAAGCGATCCCCTAAAATCGCTTCGGCCCAGGCGGCGTGCTCAATACCCGACATTGTCCCTGATCCATCGCGATCAAATCGGTCAAACTGTTGGGATGCAGCCTCGCGGATAAATGTTATGTCTATGGTTCCAGTTTCATCCGCCGCCAGGCCGGTCAGGGCTACCGCCATGGGCAAGGCGACTTTCGCGCCGCTGAGTTGGTTGGCCGCATTCGAGCGATCCCCCCGCGAAGGCGCAGAGGATGCGCATCCTGTCAGAATTAGACCGATCGCCATCAGGCGCATTGTTGATTGGATCACGTTAGTCCCCTTTGTGAAAGTCGCTTCGCCCTTTCACACGGATGACACACCTCTTTCCTGCAGCATGTGACCACAGTTTAATTTTAGATTTTTCTGCCCACAAAAAAGCCGCTCCGGAGGAGCGGCTTTTCATAAACTCGATTAAAAACGAACTTATCCGTTCAACACTTCCATCAGCGTTGTGCCGAGGCGCGCTGGGCTGTCAGAGACTTTAATCCCGGCTTTTTCCATCGCTTCGATCTTGTCTTCCGCGCCGCCTTTGCCGCCAGAGACGATCGCGCCCGCATGACCCATTGTGCGTCCGGGAGGGGCTGTGCGGCCTGCAATGAAACCAACCATTGGCTTGGCGCGGCCCTTTTTGCGTTGATGAGCGATATATTCCGCCGCTTCTTCTTCGGCAGAACCACCAATCTCACCAATCATGATGATCTGCTTGGTGTCATCATCGTCAAGGAACAATTCTAGACAGTCGATAAAGTTGGTGCCGTTGATGGGGTCACCGCCAATGCCAATCGCGGTTGTCTGCCCCAGACCGACCTGCGATGTTTGATAAACGGCTTCGTATGTGAGTGTCCCAGAACGAGAGACCACGCCGACAGAGCCCTTCTTGAAGATTTTACCCGGCATAATGCCGATCTTGCACTCTTCCGGGGTTAGAACGCCCGGACAGTTTGGGCCGATCAGGCGCGACTTCGAGCCTTGCAGCGCGCGCTTGACCGGGATCATGTCACGGACAGGAATGCCTTCCGTAATCGCAATGATCAATTCGACCTCGGCAGCAATCGCTTCCATGATGGAGTCTGCTGCGAAGGGCGGCGGCACGTAAATGACAGAGGCCGTCGCGCCTGTGGCGTGAACGGCTTCTTCGACCGTGTCATAGTTCGGCAGGCCGAGGTGGGTCGTACCGCCTTTGCCGGGCGTCACGCCCGCGACCATTTTCGTGCCATAAGCGAGGGCCTGTTCCGTGTGGAACGTCCCGGTTTTACCGGTCATCCCTTGAGTGATGACCTTCGTGTCTTTATTGATAAGGACGGACATGGATGTCTCCATTTAGAGGTTAAGCGAGAAAATCTTCGATGAAAGGGTTGCAGACACGAACAGAGCCATAGGTCTGTCCGTGATTGAGGTCTTCATTATACATGATCGGGAGCTTGGCGCGTTCCGCCGCACAGATGTGAAGCGCATCATAATGCGCAATGTCATAGCGATCCGCATAATCGAGGGCCCGACGGGCATCATCGCCTTCAATGACAATTACAGGATAGGTGGACAGCCGCGCGACATAGCTTTGCGCGACCTCTTTGGACGTCAGTTTTTTGCGAGTCAGCACACTGTAAGTTTCCATCATGACCTGGACTGAGACATGAGGACGGCGCGATAGAAATAGTTCGCGCGCACGTGCACGCTTCTCAGATTCGGAGTCACGTGGATCAACAGCGTAAACGGCCATATTCGTTTCAAAGTAAGCCGCGGTCACGCATATCCTCATCGTGAAGTTCGGCTTTGGTTGGCAGGCCTCCGGGTAGGGCGCGCTGCGCCTGTGTGGCTTGCGCATCAACGGATTTGAAGAAGGCCTCCCACTCTGCTCGATGCCCTTCGTGAGACGCTTCGCCGAGCTCTGCCGCAGCAAGATCGCGGATCAAACCATTGACACTGGTTCGGCGCATGGCTGCGAGAACACGCAATCTTTGCAGCATGTCCTCATCCATCGACAATGTTATGTTCTTAGAAGGCATCCACGATCCACAGCTTATGTGCTACACATATCCTGTGTAACGCAGGATCACAAGCTTAGTCTGCGCGCAGAACGCGGATATCTGCGACACTGCCGTCCGCATGTCGCACCACACATTGCGCTGTACCACCTTCAGACAATTCATATTGCAGAAGCGTTTGCCCATTGAGTTGGCGTGTATCGGGCACCGCTTCACCGAGACCCAAAATAGACGCTGCGACCGCTGCCGCACGACAGTCCACATCCGCTTGAGTCAAGAAGCCCGGAGGTGGTTCCAGACCGCCACCTTCCACATCATCAGACGCGGCAGGACTGCACCCCACGACGGGTAGCAAAAAGGCCGCCAAAACGGCGACCTTTGTGAAATTCAGGGTCACGACCAAGTTTACTTGGCGACAGCCGCCACGATCTTCTTGGCGGCATCGTCCAGATCATCCGCGCTGATGACATTTAAGCCACTATTGTCGATGATAGCTTTGCCTTCCTCAACGTTTGTACCTTCGAGGCGAACGACGAGGGGGACTTCAAGGCCCACTTCCTTGACTGCATCGACCGTGCCTTGGGCGATAACGTCACAACGCATGATACCGCCGAAGATGTTGATAAGAATACCTTCAACCTTGTCGTCCGCGGTCAGGATTTTGAACGCAGCGACGATGTTCTCTTTGGTTGCGCCGCCGCCGACATCGAGGAAGTTAGCAGGCTCTGCGCCGTAAAGCTTGATAATGTCCATGGTCGACATAGCGAGGCCCGCGCCATTGACCATACAGCCAATATTGCCGTCGAGCGCCACGTAGGACAGGTCGTATTTCTGGGCTTCGACTTCTTTCGGATCAGACTCGGTCTCGTCCTTCATCTCGACAACATCGGGGTGACGGAACAGTGCATTGCCATCGAAGCTGATCTTCGCGTCGAGGCAATGCAGATTGCCATCGCCATTGACGATCAGCGGATTGATTTCAAGCATCGCCATGTCTTTGGCGAGGAAGCCGTTATAAAGGATCTTGCCCAGCTTGCCCGCTTGCTTGGCCAGCGCGCCTTCAAGGCCGAGCGCTTTGGCGAGTGTGCGACCATGATGCGGCTGGAAGCCTGTGGCCGGATCAACGTCGAAATTGATGACTTTTTCAGGCGTATCATGCGCGACAGCTTCAATGTCCATTCCACCTTCCGTGGAGGCAATGAAGCTGACACGGGATGTGTCACGGTTGATGATGATGGAGATGTAAAGCTCAGTTTCAATGTCAGAACCATCTTCGATGTAAAGACGGTTGACGACCTTACCGGCGTCTGTCGTCTGTTCAGTGACGAGTGTTGAGCCGAGCATCTGCTTGGCAAATGTCTCAACTTCGTCAACAGAACGGGCCAGACGGACGCCGCCCGCTTCGCCTGCGCTCTCCTCGATGAATTTCCCTTTACCGCGGCCGCCAGCATGGATCTGGGATTTCACGACCCAGAGCGGACCGCCGAGCTTTTCAGCGGCTGCGCGCGCTTCAGAGGCGTCAAAAATGGCAATACCGGCAGAGACAGGCGCGCCGATTTCCTTGAGCACCTGTTTGCCCTGATATTCATGAATGTTCATGGAGGAATGTTCCGTGATTGGGGAGATAGAAGTGGTTCGAGCGCGTTATAGCGTCCTCACCCATACTCGCAACTGTCAACTCCCTCCTAAAAGCTATTCAAGAAAAGAATATCATCCACATGGTCCGCCCTGGCAGGAAGGAGAGAATACCGGGGATCAGAAGCGCCCCGAAGAACAGCCCCGTGACGGCCTTTTTATGCCGCACAATATTGCCCTTGCGCACAAAGTGTATGGTTTCCCACGCCGCAAAGAAGGTCAGCGGCACGAACAGGTGGATCCAGGAAAAACTGCCCTCATTGATTTGCCGGATGAAGATGGCTGTCGTGGCGGTCAGGATCATGAAGGTGAGGAAAAGCTTTCCCATCGCCTTATGGATCGGATCCCCTTTGGGACGGGTAAACATCGCAATCCCAAAGATCAGCGCCGAGAAGGCCACAAAGATGTGGATCTGAACGGCGAGACCGGCCTGCGTGAAGTATTCAGCGTTCATCGTCTCAAGCCCGCATCACGCCCACGTGCCATGAAAGCCGAGCGGTAGTGCATACGGCAGTTCAAAGACAGCAACAGGACCATCAGAAAGCGCATCCGCGCGCAACACATTCACGTGGGTCACCTTGGCTTTGAAGTCCAGTGTCGTCCCGACTAGCCAGCCATCGGCTTCACCCTTGGGAGACGCAGAGGGCACGAAGAGATGCTCTTCGACCATATTGTCCGGCCCATAATCATGCGCGTCCACCCGTCCTGATTTCAAATCATGGCGCAGGATCGCCGTCTCACCCGGACGACCCGGCGCTTTGTTCCCGACCGTGTAGAGATAGCGCGCGGCCTGTCCGCCAAAGGCTGGGTTGAATCGCGGGAATTCGTGACCCACCATGACGTCAGAGATCCGCTCTAACGTCGCCTGACCATTGGTTTTCAGAACAACTTCGCAGAGACGAGACGGATCACCACCCTCTGGCAGTTCGCCGCGCATCAGCTGCTTGGCGCCATGAGAGACAAATTTGTCTTGATCCGTTTCGCACATGGTGAAGCGAATATTGCCGCCTTTGTCCTCATAAGCGTTACCAAAGTGGAACTGGAAACCCGGCGGAATGTCGAAATCACGGCGCGCGTCCAGATTATCCATGTCTAAGACGATCACGCGCTGTGGGGCGTCGCTCTGATAGGCGAAATGGCTGAGATAGTTCTTCCCATGCTGCGTGGCGCGGAAGGAATTGGCAACAAAAATCAGATGGCGATCCGTGATGCAGAAATCATGGATCATGCCAGAGGGCACGTCACGCACGAGCTTCGCCTGCAAGAGATTGCCTTGGGCATCCAGCTGATAGACAATCAGCGCCTGCATATGGATGCTTTGCCCAAAGTTCCAGATATGACCGTTCTTCGCGACTTTGGGGTGTGCCGAAAATGGCATGCCTTTCAGCTGCTCGGTCCAGACT
>JBCBGR010000021.1:0-17135 GCA_038526555.1 Pseudomonadota bacterium | reverse complement strand
AGAGGAACATTCCATTCGGGCAACGGAGGTATGACCTCGAGGTCATACCTCCGTTGCCCGAATGGAATGTTCCTCTGTCTATTGTAACGCATGTTGACCTGCACCGAAGCGCAAAGGTTCAGAACTTTCTCAACATTATCAAGAGAGTTTCGCGGCTTGATCGCTCACTCATAACTCAAGAATACCCGCTGCTAGACCTAGCGGTCTAAACACTAAAGGGATCACATAATATGTTTGGTTATTGGGCAGAGACCCAATTCTCCCTCTTTTCTTCATGAAGCAATTAAGTTTTTGAGTGTCCTTTTTAGGGCGTTTTGAGCCGCTAGGACTTTGCGGACGAATCCATGCCTTTATGGCTCAGTCGTGGGAGAATGTCGTTGTTAAGCTAATAGCTAAGCGTAGATCGAACAAGAAACCTGAGTAAATACAGTGGCTTATCGCAATCCCATATCAGCTACGTGTTGGCCGAACTCAGAAAGCCAAGTCATTTCAATATCTTATGGAAAATGGTGCGGCCGAGAGTATCCGCACTTCTGTGGTAATACACTGTTATTGTTTAGAAAAATAGCTGTGCGTTATCTTGCGTCCTAATTCACGGCCAACATGAGGCGTCCGCATATATGTGGTTGAAACTTTGGTAAGTTATCCACGATTACCTGCAGTCTCGATCTCATTTCTCAAATTCTTAGTAGCCAAACTACTGGGGACTGTTGCGGCCATGTTTTGAGCTTTAGCGAGCATGTCTTCAAATTGCCTCCGCTGTTACGTTCCTAAATCCCAAGTGGACAAGCGCTGGTGTGATGCTAACCAAGACAGGTCACGATTGGTGACCAAGGCTTAGAAACCTTGAAACGAGCGGCAGGCATCGGCCGCAACGATGCCTCTCCAACCCTAGGGTCGGGGAGGCTATGGCGCATGTCCAGGGAGCCTCTTCGGAGGATCCTAAAGGCTATGGCGGCTGACTCGTTTCAGTTTTCTAACTCCCCGGTCACCAGGCTTTTGTTTGGAGACCCCTATGACAAAATCTATCAATTCGATTTTCTCTAAGCCAGCCGCGGCTCGGCTTCGGCGCGCATTTGGAGCCGTCGGCGCTGAGGACTATGCTTTAGTTCTTTCACACATAGAGAATGCTGTGAGGTCCAGTGAGGATCACGGAGTAATTCCCTTGAACATGGCGTTGTCACTTTACGGAGCAAGCCTTTGCGACGTTTCCTCAGTCGAACTTCCAGGTTACATGGGTGAGTTCCTCGTCTATCAATTAAAGCCACAGCTTGTGACCGGTATCGGTAAGGCGCTTAGTTACCTTGTTGAACATACAGACCTGTATTTGCCCTATGATCGGACCGATCCCTATATGCGGGATCTTGATCATCTTGGCGACCTTGAGGAGGATGATCCGCGTTTCGCGGATCTCCCCAACCACCATCATTGGGGAGATCCGCTCTTTCTGTTCACTAAGGCTCGTTTATTGAAAGAGCTAGAGAGCGACTGGGGCCGACTAGTGCACCGGACTCCATATCGGCCATTCCCAGATTGGGACCCTAGGAAACCGAATAAACTGCTTGATTCTCAAGCTTCTAAGTTGGTTGACTAACGAGCTTTGAATCACTCACTAAAGAGAGTGAATTCATGCGCGAGATTGAGCTTAGCCGAGTGTCTGAAATTGACAGAAAGCACGTATCCTTCGTTTTGCTACGAAACCGATCTTGATAGATTTGATTGCGGTCACGAATGCCACAGTTGGGAGGTAAGTGGCTCACCTGATCGCTGCGGACTAGGACTTTGAAGAGCTTGAAGGCTGAGTTTCAAATGACTGTTGCATCGATAGACCCAGAATCATAACCTTCTAATCAGAGAAACGATAAGTTATTGATTTCAAAGGAAAGATGACTTCTTCTGATGGAGAACCTCGAAATTTTCAACATGCAAACCCATGCAAACTCAAATGAGTTTGCATGCCGTTTTTCCCTATGGATATCAGCGGCTTAGCATAGTTTGCATGTTTGCATGTTTGCATAGGTTTATTTGATGTTCTCTAAACCTAAAATCTACTCCCAAACGGATAAGTTTATCCCAAAGTCTGTGCGGTCTGGGCGGCCTCGGGCTATTACCTATGAGGGACCTCGCTTAGGGCCTCCGTCCATGATTTCGATTCTAGCTATCCGACTCACTACTCTTTGCTTGATGAGACAAACGTCTCTGAACGGAAAAATTTTGGGTCCTTCCTGGTCGGATCACAATACGGGGCAGCGAGGCGTGTCGCCCTATTTTTTTCATGACCCAAAAACATGGGTGACAAGTGACAAAAGGCGGTGACAAATGAGCGGAATTCCCGATCAACAAGGTGACAAAAGGGAGGGCGGTGACAACTCGGTGACAAATCTGCCAGTTTATTCGGAAGCCCCTCGAAAACCCTTGGCTATTCGATACGCCGAAGCGGGGCAACTGATCAGCCGTTCGCCCAGGACAATACGCAGAATGATTGATCGAGGAGAACTAATCGGACTTAGGGACGTCGCGCTCGTGGACTACGCCTCGCTTGAGGCTTGGGTTTCAGAAAGGCGGGGAGACTAGAATAGGAGTTTGAGAGTTGTTGACACGCTCTTTCGAAATCGGCGGAAGCTAATATTTCCCCGAGGTAAAATTTGAGGCCAACGACCGGAATCGCCCAAAGACGGACGCTAGGCGATTTTGTCTATTTTGACGGAGACGATCACTGAAAATGTGCGCGCTGTAGATTGCGGTCCGACCAAGAGACTATTGTAATTAATGGTCCTGCCTGTTTCACTTGCTGATAAAGGCGTTTTCGAACGCTGCATAGACCCCCCATAATGTGGGAATTGTCGATTAGTCCTTATTCCAACATGCGGTGCCGAAAGGGGTCCGCTTAGACGTCTTGCTTTGCCTCATCTGCAAGGCACCGTTTGTCGTGGCTCCCAGACACTCTGGCGTCTTCCTCCGGGCGCGCAACACTGGGATATCAGATCGTGAACTTCCATTCGTCTTTTGAGACAAGCAAAACAGCCACAAAACTGACGCGGCGCACTAAGTTGAGTTTGGGCCTCGGCACGGTTTCTTTGGCGTCATTCCTTTCGACACAGGTTCAGGCGCAAACACAAAGCGCTGATCAAGTATCGGTCTCGGATATCGACGGCGTCGCGAACATTCAGCAGCTTTCTAACGGCGCTCTTCAGGTCACCTTAGAAAATGGCCAGATCATTCAAATCCCAGCGGGTGATTTTGCTCTGGTCGGCGGCGAGTTCCTGATGAACGTGAGTGTTGCAGAGGCGTTTTTTGGTGTGTCTGCCGTTGCCAGTGCATCAACTGCCTTTGGCGGAGGGTTGGTGACCGCTGGACTTGCTGCCGCAGGTCTTGGCGGTGCGGCGATTGTCGCTGTGAGTGACGAATCTAGCGGGGGTGGTGATGTTACAGTATCCAATACTGCACCGACGCTATCGGTCTCAAGTGGCTCTGCTTCTGTACAGGAAAATTCAACATCTATTCCGGTGACGATATCCGCCACTGATCCAGATGCTGGTCAAACCCTCACATATTCGCTGTCCGGTCCAGATGCGGCAGCCTTCAGTATTGATAGTACGACCGGTGAGTTAAGCTTCGCCAGCGCGCCAGACTTTGAAGCGCCTACTGATGCCAGCTCAGACAATACTTACAATGTCACTGTCTCTGTGTCTGATGGCACGGCCAGTGTGAGTGAGGATCTGGTGATCACTGTCGGCAATGAGAATGATAATGATCCTATTTTTGCGGCGGCTTCAGCCACGGGAAGCGTTGAAGAGGGTCAGACGGCGACAGATTTCACCGCAATTGCAACAGACGCGGATGGAGATACGGTCACATACTCAATTTCAGGCGGTGCCGATGCGGCCTTATTCGTGATTGATGCTGCCACTGGCGCTGTGTCCCTGATTGCAGCAGCCGATGCGGATGCGCCGAATGATGCCGATGGGGATGGGGTTTATGATCTTGAAGTGACGGCCTCTGATGGGCTGAACTCAACGACGCAATCTGTCGCCATTACACTGACAGATGTTGATGAAGCCCCTGTATTTACAGGCGCAACCTCCGCGACAGTCGATGAAAATGTCGCGCAAATTGGAGCCTTTACGACGGCCAGCGACCCTGAAGGCGGTGCGGTAACATATTCGCTGGGCACAAGTGGTGACAGCGCGCTCTTCACTGTGAACAGCACAACAGGTCAGTTGAGTTTCTTTGCCATTCCAGATTTCGAGGCGCCGACAGACGGCAATGGCGATAACATTTATAGCGTTGAGCTGATCGCGACGGATAGTTCGGGCAATGCGACGGCGCAGGGTCTGCAGGTCACGGTTGATGACGCCAATGAGTCACCCTCGATTGTGTCTGCAGCCACTGTTTCGCTGGATGAGGGGGAAACAGCTGTTCTGTCGGTTAATGCGATAGATCCCGATGCAGCCGATACGCTGAGTTACACAATTGTGGGCGGTCCAGATGCGGCCCTGTTCTCCATTGATGCAAATACGGGTGAGCTCACCTTCATTGCCGCGCCAGACTTTGAGGCACCGTCTGATGCCAATAGTGACAATGTGTTCGATGTCACGGTGCGTGTGACGGACAGTGGGGGTCTGACAAACGACCAAGATATTCGTGTCACGTTGAACGATATAAATGATCAAGCGCCCGTTTTTGTCTCAGGGCTCACCGCTAGTGTGAGCGAAGGGCAGGTAGCAACAGGTTATACGGCAAGTGCAACGGATGCTGATGCTGGGAGCAGCGTTTCCTATGCAATTGGTGCGGGTGGTGATGGTGCTCTCTTCACCATTGATCCGAACACAGGAGAGCTGAGCTTTTCAAACGCTCCTGATTTTGAAAGCCCTGGCGATGTCGACACCGATAACGTTTATCAGGTGAATATAGAGGCGAGCGACGGGACGAATATCGCCACCCAGACTGTTTCTGTGACAGTTACGGATATCCCAAATGAAGCCGCACCATCGATTTCGATCAATGGCACGCCGACGTTTGATGAAAACTCAGCGGCTGGAACACAAGTTTTCACTATCACCGCTCAGGACGGTGATCCGTCGAATGGTGGATTTACCTATGCGATTACGGGGGGTGCGGACGCGGGTCTATTCAGCATAGATGCGAATACAGGGGCTGTGACGATTAATACGCCCCAAGATTTTGAAGCACCCGGAGATTCGGGCGCTGATGGCGTTTATGACATCGAAATCTCTGTGACAGATCAGCCATCTTCAGGGTCTTCAAGAACAACAAGTCAGGTCGTCCAAGTCACCTTGACTGATCTGGACGACTTGGCACCCGTATTTATCAGTGCGACGAGTGCGACCGTCGCTGAAAATCAGTCTGCCACGGGCTATAGCTTTACTGCTAACAACACGGACGGGGCGCAATCCTCCGTCACTTACGCAATTACAGGCGGTGCTGATGCGGGTGTATTCACGATCGACACAGCAACGGGTGCAGTGTCATTTGACCCGGCCAATCCGCTGCCTGACTTCGAAACGCCGGGCAGTGCTGACGGTGACAATGATTATGAAGTTGAGGTGACAGCCACAGACGGATCGGGTCTCACAGCCACACAGACGACGATAATCTCTGTCACAGATGTGAACGATAACGCGCCTGCCTTCACCTCCGGTACAACGGCTAGCGTTGATGAGAATGAAACAAGTGTGGCTTATGTCCCTGCCGCGACGGATGCTGACGCGACCAGTACGGTCACATTCTCCATCGGAACGGCCGGTGATAGCGCGCTGTTCCAACTCAACAGTACAACAGGCGCTCTTGAATTCATTACGCCCCCAGATTTTGAAGCACCGACGGATGCTGACACTGACAATGATTATGAGGTCGAATTAATCGCCGATGATGGCGTCAATCAAACGACACAAAACGTGACAATCACTGTCAATGATCGGATCAATGAGTCAGCACCTGTTATTTCTTCAGCCAATGCTGGAACAGTTGATGAAAATAGCACGGCTACAATTTTACAAGTAACGGCGACCGACGCTGATCTCGGCAATGGTGGCTTTACATTCGCAATCACAGGGGGCGCAGATAGCGCACTCTTCGCGATCGATACGAACGGGAATTTGAGTTTCTTAGCGGGGCAGGATGCCGATGCGAACCCGCCTTCGGATGCTGATGGCGACGGAACTTACGAGGTGATCGTCGAGGTCACGGATCAGCCAGATCTTGTGCAATTCCCCGGCGCGTTACCGCGTTCCACCACGCAAACGATTACTGTGACGCTGAATGATCTGGATGATGTCGCCCCAGAATTTACAAGTGCAACAGCAACAGCAAGTGTTGATGAGAACGCCGCGATCAGTGATGTCATATTCACGGCCTCTGCGACGAATACGGATGGCTCTGCCGCAGTCGTTTACAGCTTAAGCGGTGCAGATGCGGCTGACTTCACAATTGATGCCGCGACAGGAGAGATCCGTTTTGTGGCGTCTCCCGACTTTGAAGCGCCAGATGACGCCAATACGGACAATGTTTATGAAATTAGTGTCGACGCGACAGACGGCTCGGGCCTGACCTCATCGCAAACGCTGACCATCACGGTCAATGATCTCGATGATACGGCGCCAGCGTTTACCTCCGCAACAACCGCGAACGTTGATGAAGGTGATACGACAGGTTTCTATACCGCTGTGGCTGTTGATCCCGATACGGTCCCTGCCAATGCGACGATCACTTATTCCATCACAGGTGGGGCGGATCAGGCAGCGCTGTCTATTGATCCCAGCACAGGTGTCCTCAGCCTGAATACAGCGCCTGATTTTGAGAACCCAACAGATGCGGGTGCAGACAATACATACGAAGTCGAGATCACAGCGACAGATGATGCGGGCAATGCGTCGTTCCAAACTGTGGTGGTCACAGTCAACGACCTGATCAATGAGGCCGCGCCTGTCATCACAAGCGGTGCAACGGCAAACATTGACGAGAACTCAACCGCAACAATTACCCAAGTCACGGCGACAGATGCGGATCCAGGCAATGGCGGCTTTAGCTTCCAGATTCTCACAGGAGCCAATGATGGTGCCGATGGCGGTCTATTCACCATTGATGGGTCTGGCAATCTCAGTTTTACGGCTGGCGCTGACTTTGAGGGGGGCAGTGCGGATGGCGATGATGTCTATGAGGTGACTGTCGAGGTCACAGATCAACCCGCAGCGGGAGCCTCACGAACGACGACACAGACTTTGTCGATTACCGTTGATGATGTCGATGATCTTGCCCCTGTTTTTGTAACGCCAGCTCCGTCTGGGAGTACAGCCGAAGGCACATTCGCGACAGGTGTGACCGTTCTGGCAAACAATACAGACGGCGATCAAAGCTCCGTTACCTACGCCGTTGTCAGCGGTGGGGCTGATAGTGGTGCGTTTGTTATTGATGCGACGACAGGTGTTTTGAGTTTCGATAGCGGTAATAACGCTCCAGATTTTGAGAATCCAGCGGATAGCGACAACGATAATATTTATGAGGTTAACATCCGCGCGACAGATGCATCTGGCAACAGCACAACGCAACTGATCAACGTGTCTGTCACAGACGTCAACGATCAGGCACCAGTTTTCTCTGGAAACACGATTGGGTTTATCGCTGAAAACTCGATAACAGGCTCACTGGCATCAGGTGCCATTATCCAAGCGAATGCGACTGACCCAGAAACGGGTGCAACGGTGGCGTATAGTCTCGGAACATCGAAGGATGAGCAGTTCTTCATCATTGATAGTGCCACAGGTGAGGTATCGCTCAATACAACGGCGCTTCCGAACGGATTTGACGCAGAGAATGGACAAGGCTCGGGCGCCGTCGGAACGACAGGCAATGCCTACATCATCGACGTCATTGCAGACGATGGATCTGGAACCACAGCGACCCAGCAGTACACAATTTCCGCAGAGGACCTCAACGATAACGCACCCGTTTTCACATCAGGAGCAGCTCTTTCCGTTGCAGAAAATACGGGTGGAACTGTCTATACAGCTGTGACGACAGATGCTGATGTCGGGGCAAATAATCGTGCCGTGACCTATAGTCTTTCAGGAACAGATGCGGGTGATTTCACAATTGACAGTACGACTGGTGAGGTCAGCTTTTCTGGCAACCCCGACTTTGAGAGCCCAGTGGACGATGACGGCGACAATGTCTACGAAATCACAGTGACAGCCACGAATACCGGTGGCGGAGGCGTCACCTTAACCGAAACACAGAATGTCACGATCACAGTCACAGATGTGGATCCGGAGGGGCCGAATGCCGAACTGATCGACGGTGTGATCGGCTATCGCATCCTTGGGGATGTCAACAATCCGGGAACGTTTGGTGGCCGTGATCAAGGGCAGTTTGCAGGCATCGGCGACGTGAACGGTGATGGCTTTGCGGACTTCTTGGGCTCAAACTTTGGAACGGGCTTCATCGGCACGTCCGCAGGTGCTGCGAGCGCGCCGGGTGCGGTTCAAGCGGATGGTATTTTCGGAACGAGTATCACGGATGGACCGGTCGGTTTCCAGGCAGCAAACGCATTCTTAAACGCCGTCACAGGGTTCGATGTTGCATCCATCGGCGACTTTAACGGCGATGGTCTTGAAGATTTCATGATCACCGAAATCGGAACTGGCGGTGGGTATATCATTACTGACGCGGCCGCCGCATTTTCCACTGGCGGAACGATCAATCTATCACAGCTTGCTGTCAACGGCTTAGGCTTCCAACTCAATCTCCCGGTTCAATACGGAACGGAAATCAGTTCCATTGGTGATTATAACGGCGATGGTTTTGATGATTTCCTGGTCCTAAGAGGCACTACAACTGACGATCCAATTCTCGTTTTCGGTCAAGCTGGTACTGCAGCTGTTGCCGCCGCCACGATTACTCTTAACGGTGGGTTCAACACTGAAGCTGTCGGCCTGGGTGATGTGAACGGGGACGGGTTCGCTGATTTTGCAATCTCGTCCATCAGTGGTCCGAGCGTTGGATCTGTTTATGTCATTTTAGGTGATGGGACGAACCACGGCGCGAGCACAACCACAGCAGGAAGTATCACGCTGAATGGGTCTGGTGCGGATTATAATGGGTTCCGGATTGATGGGTTTGGTGGCTTTGTCGCCAGCAACTTCGGGGAAAGCATTGCGGCCCTGGGAGATGTGAATGGTGACCGCATTGACGATTTTGCTATCGCAGCCCCGACCGCAGAAACATCTGGCGGGGGATCAACCGGTCCAGGTATGGCCTTCATCTTCTATGGCGATTTAGGTTTCCAAACCAATCAGTCTGCGATTGTTGCCACGGACGCCGACGTCATGTTTGCGGGCGATGCGGGCACAAACCTGCGCTTTGGATCGGCCATTGAAGGGATTGGTGATGTCAACGGCGACGGGTATGCCGACATCGGTATTGGCGACCCTGCCGCAGACGGTACTGGCGGCAATTTAAATGAAGGCCGTTTCTATGTTATCTATGGCAGCGACAGTCTGCCTGATACATCAGGCGGCAATCTTACGAATGCGATCTCAGCCTCTCAAATCGGCGGCCAGATCGATGGCTTTGTCGCACAGGGCTACAGCGTTGCGCTTTCAGGAACGACGCAGGCCGGTATCCAGTATGGGTCGTCCTTAGAGGCGCTGGGTGACGTTAACGGTGACGGAATTGATGACTTTGCTGTTGGGGCCGAAGGACAGTTCATCGATAATGGCGCGGGTGCCTTCACGCAAACAGGGGCTGTTTACGTCATTTACGGCGAAGCGGCAGCGCAGACTCCTGCGGCTGTTGCTGATCTATTCGGTGATCAGAATTATGTCCTCACGTCGCAAGACGACCTGATTATCATGCAAAATGGGAATGATTACGTGTCGGCTGGTGGTGGTGATGACCTCATTACGACGACAGAACTCATCAATAACTTTGGTAGTCAGCCACAGGATATCAATGGACGCTATGATGGTGGCGCTGGGACAGACACGTTCCAAGTTCAAGACTCGGCATCGATCGCCAACTTTGGAAGCCAAAGCTATACATTCAGCGGCAATACCGCGACCCCGACAACGATCAATTTCTCAAACATTGAACGTCTTGACATAGCCTTTTCCGGGGCGACATCGTCTAATGGTGCCGCCATCGTTGACATCTCAACTGTAACGTCAACACTTGGAGAAAACATCAACGGCGTCAGAACATTAGTTGTGAATTTCTCCACATCTGATGCTCGTCTCGTTATCGCAGACAGCGCAGACTGGGTCGATGATGGTCAAACGACGTTTGAAGGAACGCTCTACAATGTGTTCACTCATACAACGGGTGCGCAAATTTATGCAGAGGCCGGCGGTCTCAATCGTGTGGCCGACCTGAATGGTGTTGGCTTAAAGAACCCCAACACCCAATCCAAAGTCTCTTTAAACTTCCCAGATGCGGATACAGGCGCGGACTCAGCGATCCAAAATGACGCCCCTGCGGAGACCCCGGACTGGGCTCAGATGCCCGATATCAATAATGATCGCGGTTTTTTGGATGACGGTTTGTTTAATCAGATCGGCGAAGTCGACATGGCGATATTCGCGCAAGGCGATACGGGGGCATCCTTCTTCCGGGCGGACACGGCCCCGATGAGCCTCACAGAGGAGGCGTTCGATCCGCTTGGCGACGATTTTGTCGCTCTGAAAGAAGAGGTTCTCGTTCTCGAAGAGCAGTTTGAAGCGACGTCAGCCTTGTCTGCCGCAAGCGGTCCCGTCGTTGCGAACGTTCAGGCGGCCGGCATGTCTCCGATCTATACGGCGCTTCCCGCCCAGGTCTCTCTGGAACGCTCTGATGGTCTTGAGCCCGTCGATCTGTGGAGTGAATCCGTGGTCGAGGATAGCACGCAGGACTTTGTCTAGTCGCTCAGTTTGGAGGCACGGTCGCCGTTGACCCTTGGCTGACCGTGTCTCCATCCGACTAGCGTCTCCAAGCGACCTGTCTGCTCTAAAAGCCCATCGGCCAGCTCTCTAATTCTGATGTCAAAATAGTCTCAATGAATGAAACCAATCCCATAAGACCTCTTCAAAGCCCTCGAAATAAATCTGTCGACCTGAAGTCGGGTTTGGCCTCCTATGTGGGTGTGGCGCTAATCTTTAGCGTTTTTATCAATCTCCTACTCTTGGTGTCCCCCATTTACATGTTGCAGGTTTATGATCGTATTCTGACCTCAGGGTCGGTCGATACGCTGATCTGGATTACGGTCATCGCGCTGTTTCTGCTCTCCATGTACGCGGTCGTTGAGGCTGGGCGCAGGCGTGTGTTTGCACTGGCGGGCGAATATGTTGAGCAAGCGCTCAATAGCGGTGTTTTCGACGCTTATTTGCGCGGCAATCGGTCGAAAGAGTCCATTGCGTCCGATGTCTCGGCGCTGCAGCGGATCCAACATATGCTGCAAGGCTCGGGGCTCTCTCCCTTTTTCGATGCGCCCTTTATCCCATTCTATTTGGGTATTCTATATTGGGTGCACCCAACACTCGGTCTAGTCGCCATCGGCGGTGCCATTCTCTTATTTGCAGTCGCTTTGATTGGCCGCACTGTCTCTCAGGACGCCTATGAGCAGGCGTTGAATGAAGATCGGAATGTCGGCGATCTCGTCCAGGGTATTTCCCGCCAACGCGCGACCATTGTGGCGATGGGCATGGGCGAGCGCCTTCGCGATGCCTATCGCGCGACGAAAGACACCGCGCTTGAAAAAGGGCTTGAGGCCAGCCGCTTGAATGGCGTCACAGCAGGCCTGTCCCGGTCCATCCGTCAAATTCTGCAAGTCGCTATTTTAGGGCTTGGCGGATATCTGGCCGTTCAGCAGCAAGTCTCAGCAGGGGCGATTGTTGCCGGGTCGATCCTCATGGGCCGTGCCTTGGCTCCCATTGATCAGATCGTTCAAGGGTGGCGCAATATTGTCTCTGCGGCCAACGCATGGGCGCTTGTGAAACACCGCTTACAGGAGACAGCAGACGTTCACCACGTGATGGATTTCGAGCGGCCTGAGTCCCAACTTGAAATTCGAAACCTGACGGTTTCAATTCCTGGAACTGATACGGTGTTGGTTCATCCATTCAGTGCGGTTTTTGAAGAAGCCTCCATTGTGTCCATCTTTGGTCGCAATGGGTGTGGAAAGACGACGCTTCTGAATTTGCTCTCAGGCGCTGTGGAGTCGGATCCAAAGTCCGAAATTTTATTTGGTGGATCGCCTATTCGAGAGTGGGCCTATTCTGACAGAGGGCGTCATGTCGGATATCTGCCCCAGACGATTGATCTTCTCCCCGGCACAGTGGCTGAGAATATTGCACGTTTTGATCCGCACCTCAGTGAGGAGGCGATCATCCATGCCGCGCGCCTGTGCGGGGCTGACGACATGATCAGAGGTCTGCCACGCGGCTATAATACAATCGTTGAAGCGGGCATGCGGGGCCTCTCTGCGGGTCAGGCCCAGCAGATTGGGATTGCGCGTGCCTTTTACGGATCACCTGCATTCCTTTTCCTGGATGAACCGACATCAAACCTCGATACGTCAGCCATTTCCAGTTTCATCGACGCGTTGCAAAGGCTGAAAGCGGCGGGAAGCTCTGTATTTTTGTCGACACATGACATCCGTTTATTGCGCATTAGCGATCAGCTTCTGATCTTAAGAAACCAGATGGCTTCGGTCACGGATGCCGACACGCTCCTCGCGCAAAATGTCCCGAGCTTGAGGCCAACACCGAAACAATCTTCGCCTCGTTCTGCGGTCACAAATCCATGAGCCTCTTAAATGATAAATCCGTTCGTCGCGCGCTCGCGACTGCGAGCATTACGATTCTGAGCTTCGGTGCTTGGGCGACATTCGTTCCGCTGGATGAAGGGTTGATCGCGCAAGGCAGCGTTGTTGCAGAAACGCAGCGTCAGGCTGTCCAGCATTTGGAGGGGGGAATTATTTCCACCATCCATATTCAAGAGGGCCATGAAGTCGTTAAAAATCAGCCGTTAATGACTTTGGAAACCAGTGCGGCGCGCGCTGAATTTCAGGAAAATGCGACAAGCCTTGCATCTGAGACCGCGCTTGCCGCAACGTTGACAGGGCTCTTAAATGATGACCTGCCTGACTACTCCAACGTGTCAATTGAGGGTCTCGACGAAACGCTCATCAATGATTTTATCATCCGGGAAACTATGAACTTCCAAGTGAGGCTGGGTGAGCACGATGCGCAAATCGATCAGATCAACGAAAAAATACGCGGATTGCGTGAGGCACTTGTGGCGCGAAATCGCGAGCTTCAGTCTCTTCAGGATGCCGAAAAAATCATCAATGAAGAGGTTCAACTGTCAGAACGATTAGTCGCTGCAAGCGTTGAGACAGTGGATCGCCTCAGAACCTTACAACGCTCCCTCGTTGATAACCGTTTGCGGCAGCGATCTCTTGAATCGAACCTAGTCGAAGCCCGCAACCAAATTGCTGAGCTACAAAGTCAAAGGAACGTTACGCAGACGACTTATCGTAGAGATCTGAGTACGGAATTGAAGCAGGCACAAGACCGCGTCGAAGCGTTTCGGGCGCGTTTACCGGCGCGTGTCGATGCATTGCGCCGTTTTGATGTTCTGGCCCCAGAAACAGGCAAGGTCATTAATTTTTCAAACAGTACCGTGGGCGGCGTCATCGGGCCAGGGGATACGATTATGGAAATCGTGCCGGCTGGTGAACGTGTATTGAGCACAGTTCGCATTCTTCCCCATCAACGTGCACAAGTGTTTGAAGGTCTGAAGGTCCGCGCGACACTCACTGCTTATCGTGGGTTTCGAGCGGCTCCCGTGGATGGGGTTGTAACAAGTGTCAGTGCGGACCTGAAGCAAGATCAAGTTACTGGTGACTCCTACTACGAAGCCAGAGTCGAACTAGCGAGCGACTCGCTCACCGAACAGGGCGTTGAAGGCATCACGCCGGGTATGCCGGTTCAGGTTTTTATCTTCTCAGGCAAGTCGCGAACCACGCTAGACTATCTGCTCGCGCCTGTTCGAGATTCCCTTTACACAGCGGTTCGCGCATCATGAATAAGCTCGCAAGGAAAAGCTTGATCGCCAGCATTGCATCTCTTTCATTAATCGCTGGATCAAGCCACATAGTGCTTGCGAGCGAGGTTGCTCAGTGTGCGCCTGTTGAGCAAATTATAACACAGCGCCTGCGTGCGGATCCTCAACTTGATTTCATTGATCGTCGTATTGATGAAGCCAAAGCAGAGAGACGCAATGTGAAAGCGCTTTGGAGACCTCAGGTCTCGACTTATCTCAATTCTGGGATTGGTTCGAATGGATTAGCGGAAACTCAGCTTGGCAATCAAATAGGCTTTGAAGGGCGGCAAAGGGTCTTTGACTTTGGAGATGCGCGCCGCCGCGCAGCGTTTGCGGATGCAGAAATTTCTGCACGGGAAGCGGACAGGTCTGAAGCGCAGTTTGATCTCATCGATGAGACCATTGGCCTCTATTATGATATTGTTCGCGCGGACGAACTCATTGCTTTGTCCCAGAATTCGCAAGCTATTCTGGCTGACAGATTAGCGACTTCAGAGGCTTTATTGGATGATAACCTCTCTACGCGGTCTGAAGTCTTTGCTCTCAGAATGGAGCTTCAGAAAGAGCGCTCAGACGAGGCTTTGGCACGTTTGAACCGCGCATCTGCAACCGACCGGCTAGAAATTATGACGGGTCAAAAGCCGAATGTTTGTCATGGTCGGCCATCACTCGGCGCCCCTGTTGAGATATCTGATTCTTTACTAGCGATTGCAGAGCATGACCCCGCAGTTCAGGCGGCTTTTCGCGAAGTCGAGGCGGCGTCACAGGCTCTAGAAATCGAGAAAAAGTCTCGTTTACCCGTGATCGAGATTGTCGGCCGAAGTGGGTATGCTGGTACTGATTTTGATGACTGGGGCTATGAGGATCGACTGTCTGTATCGGTGCGTGTGCCACTATATGCAGGCGGACAAATTGAGGCGGGCGCCGACAAGGCTCGCGCCCGAATGGCACAGGCCCAGGCTGTACTCGATCAAGAAAAACGCGAAGCGAAAGTGCGTGTTCAGGTATTCCAGCAAAAAATTATCAGTCTCAACGAGCGACTCGATCTGATCAATCTTGCGATCCAAAATTCTCTTCTTGAGCGTGAGTCCATTCAGACACGTATTGATCTAAATGCCGGAACCTTGTTGACTTTTTTTGAAGCGCATAGACGATACGTAACACTGGAGCGTGACAGGATCGATACGAAACGCGAGTTAGAGATCAATAACGCCCAGTTGAGAGCGCGGTTGAAAACGATTGGGTGATAAGAGTCTCGCCCTTTTGGGCGGCCTTTGTAACTGGAGACGATAATGAATAATGATGGGACCAGATCAGGTACCATTTTTGCAAACACGCAATCACCAGTTTCAATATTCATTTGGATTATTCTGGCTGGGATTATCGCTCTCCTTGTTCTCCTCATAGTGATGGTCAGTGCACTTTATCTTGATCAAAGAAATATGATTGAGGTTGAACCCGCTCCTTTTTCATATGCCACGAAAACACCTATGATGGGGGTTGCTGAGCGTTTTGAATGTCCGGTTGCGCTTCAGAAACATATTCTATGGCTAGGAAACGAAGACGGTTTTGATCGATCAACGCCTGAGCCTGCGAGGCCAAGAAAGGCTGTCTTGGAGCAAAGCTTCTTTCAACATGTTTATGCCGGACAAAACCGACGCTACCGCTTTCGCGATTATGATGAACTCGGTGTTGATCGCGTTCTTTATGATACTGTTCAATTTCCCAAAAACGTCGTCTCAGGCTTTCTGCTCGCGCGCGTCATCATAGACGACCCCATGGAGTCAGACTTTATTGCCGTTGGTGATTTGACCGATGAATTCACAAATATTCCAACGAGTAAACATAGGCAGTTTTTCGTGCCCCTACGTGCGGCTCGAAAAGAGCGTATCAAAGGGTCCGAGGATAGCCTCATCACCGTAAATTTTGATCAATTTGTATCCAGGGGGGGGAAGATGCGGAAAGGCTGCCCAACTATCTGAGCCGTTTTGGATCTGATAATGATGATGCTGGCCCGATCCTCGAAGTGAGAGTAAGTGACGACACGGCTGTCGATGCCATGGCGCTTGTAAGTTGTATCGAAAAGCCAAATCGAAGCGGAACAACTTTTTCTGAATTAACATTGGATCTCGAGCATCCTGGCTTTTCCTTGTTGTCGTGCGCGATGGATATCAATCGACGACCCTGCGACCCGTTCAGAGGTGACACTGTCTGCGACATGGCGCTTCCGGTCGCCTGTTACTCCTCCGCATCCGTGGATGTGGAAAGCTCAAACGAGCAACTATCTGAAGCAATAGCGGCGCGATTAGCACGTTTCCGGGTTGATGGACAAATTCGGGTGACTCAGGCTGTTAAGGGTAATCGTTTTGAAACCCGACAGGACGTCAATAATTTTTGTCGTGTCACATTTGGAGAGGGTTTTAGAGTTCTGAGTTTTCACGAGTCTGGTGCGCCAGGAATTTTGTCTCGTAACAAAATCGAACCAGGCCAGCGGCTTTGGGTGGATGTCAGAGATCAGCCTAAAGGCAATTGCTGGGATGCGGATGGTGAGGATCCGACCAGTGCACGCGCATCACCGGGAGGACGATAATGACATTCAAATCGCCGTACCGGATCGGAATACTGGAAGATGATGATGATTTCCGATCATATCTTACGGATATTATCGAGGATGACCCTGATCTGACAGTTGTGATGTCGGCTGAAACCCTTGCTGAAGCCAAGGACTATAAAGGCGGAATTGATCTGTGCCTCGTTGACCTTCAGCTTCCAGATGGGTCTGGGGTCGATTATCTGATGCATCTTAAAGAAATGGGAAGCGCGACAAAGTCATTAATTCTGACCATCCTGGGCGATCGTGCGAGCGTTTTGATTGGGTTTGAAAGCGGTGCGAATGGCTACCTTCTGAAAGATACAGCACCCAACTCTATTACACATGATATCAAGGCCGTTCTGAAAGGTGGAAACCCGATTAGTCCGCAAGCGGCCACACACCTGCTTTCGCTTTTACGGTCAAGCCAATCTGAGAATGTTGAAGA